>JADGOA010000410.1 GCA_017883215.1 Thermoanaerobaculia bacterium
AGAGCCGTAGGCGCGGAACTCCTGGCCGAGCGTCACCGGCACCGCGTCCTGCAGATGCGTGCGCCCGGACTTGATCACATCGGAGAACTCGTCAGCCTTGGCGTCGAAGGCGGAAGCGAGGGCGTCCAGCTCGGGCAGCAACTGGCCGAGGAGCATGAGCGTGGAGATGCGGATCGCAGTCGGAAAGACGTCGTTGGTCGACTGCGACATGTTCACGTGGTCGTTCGGATGCACCGGCTTGTACTCGCCGAGCTTGCCACCGAGGGAGACGTTGGCGAGGTTGGCGATGACCTCGTTGCAGTTCATGTTGAAGGAGGTGCCGGCACCGGCCTGGAAGACGTCGACGACGAACTGATCGCGGTACTTCGCCTCGTCGTGGAGGAGAGAATCGCAGGCGCGGCCGATGGCGTCGGCGATGTCGCTCTTCATCGCGCCCAGCTCGGCGTTCGCAAGCGCGGCGGCTTTCTTCAGGAATATGAAGGCGCGGATGAACACGGGATGCTCGCGCAGTCCGCTGATCGGATAGTTCTCCACGGCGCGCTGCGTCTGGGCGCCGTAGAGAGCGTCGTTCGGGACCTGAACTTCGCCGAGGGTGTCGCGTTCGGTTCGCATGGCCGGAGAGGGGAGCAAATCAGGTTCCCGCGGCAAGAGCAAGGGGAGGGCGGGGGGAGGAAGAGAGAGAGACGAATGGGACCTATGGGACCTATGGGACGAATAGGACCAATGGGACGAAACCAAGTCCCATTGGTCCCACAGGTCCCATAGGTCCCATTCGTCCCATAGGTCCCACGGTTCTATCGGTCCCAGCTCCGCTCACGCCCTCATCGCATCCAGCCGTTTCTTCGATTCCTCGAACACCTGCTGGTGCAGCGAGTTCCCGTGGGCGTCCATCGTCACGATGGCCATGAAGTCCTCGACCCAGAGATGCCACATCGCCTCGGGCGAGCCGAGGTCCATCCAGTCGACGCCGTCGACCCGTTTGATCGAGTTCGCGCACACCTGGGCCGCTCCGCCGATGGCGTGAAGATAGACCGCGCCGTACTCCTTGCAGGCGGCGAGCGTCTTCTCGAACATCCCGCCCTTGCCGATCACGCCGCGGATCTTGTAGTCGCGTATCACTTCCCACTGGTACGGCTCTTCGCGCGAGCTGGTCGTCGGGCCGGCGGCCTTGCAGACCCACTTGTCGCCCTCCTTCACCATCACCGGGCCGCAGTGGTAGATGAGCTGCCCTTCCAGGTCGACCGGCGGTTTCGTGCCGGTGTGAATGCGCTGGTGAACCGCATCGCGGCCGGTGTAGAGGCGGCCGCTGATCAAAACGTTGTCGCCGACCTTCAGCGAGCGGATGGTCTTTTCGTCGATGGGAGTGGTGAGTTTTATGGGTGCCATTGTTTGGTTCTCGATCTGTCGTTCAGTTGCTGGTGCGGGGGTCGGGGCTCGGGGGTCGGAGGCAAGAACTGCAAATCTCGCCTCCGACCCCTGACCCCCGACCCCTGTTTCAGTTCAATACAACCACTTCGTCACTTTCCCTGCCCCATCGAGATTCGCTCCCCGCCGCCGATATGCCCAGCACATGTAGGCGACGGAAACGAAGTACGAGGCGGGCAGGCGGTTCTGCTTGCCGATTTTGCAGGTGAGCAGGGTGGTATTGCCGCCGAATCCCATCGGCCCGATGCCGGACTTGTTCGCCTTTTCGATGACTCGCTGCTCGAGCGCGGCCAGCTCCGGGTCGGTGTTGGTGTCGTTGAGGTCGCGCAGCAGCAGCTCCTTCGCGTAGGCGTAGCTGGTGCCGCGATCGCCGCCGATGCAGACGCCGAGGATTCCGGGGCCGCAGCCCTGTCCCTGGGCGTTGAGAACGCATTCGAGGATGGCGTTTTCGACGCCTTTGAGGTCGCGGCCGCCGAGCTTCGGATCGGGGAGCGAGTACTGGGCGTTCATGTTCTCGCAGCCGCCGCCCTTGAGCATCACCTTCACTTCCACGTACGGCTTGCGCCACTGATGGAAGTGAAAGACGGGCGAGCCCGGGCCGGTGTTGTCGCCGGTGTTCTTGCCGGTGACGCTGTCGACGCTGTTCTGGCGAAGAAAGCCTTTCTTCGTCGCCTCGCGCACCGCCTCGGTGGCGATCTCTTCGAATTCGATCTGGTCGTAGCCGATAGGTGTGTGGACGTAGAACAGGATCGTGCCCGTGTCCTGGCAGACCGGCAGCGAGCTGTCGCGCGCGAGGCCGATGTTGCAGCCGATGACGTCGAGGGCCACCTCGGCGTTGGAGCCCTTCTCCTCGTTGCCGCGCGCCTTGGCGATGGCGCGGACGACATCGTCAGGGAGGAGCGTCGAGGTTCTGCGGATGAGCTCGAGAATGCTGTCGAAAAGTGCGGTACGGGGGGTGACTTCGTGGAGAGGTGCGGTAGCGGTCATGCGATTACTCCAGCGCGAGTGTAGTGATGAAAGGCCTGTCGTCAAGGGCGGCCGTCATGGGATGCAAAAACGTGAATCACAGGCCGGCGGGGTGCGGGTGTCTCCGCCCGCCGCGATCGGGCGTCCCGCGCCCGATTGCTTTGGTTCGCGATCGAAGCGAAGCATGGAACGCGCGGAATCCCGCTGTGGTCAAATGGTCGTGACGTCATGACCCGACGGATCGCGATCGCCCTCTTCACGATGTTCACCGCGTCGACCACATTCGCCTACCGCATCTCAGTCTGGATCCCGCCGTACAGCGCCGCCGCGCTGGTCACGATTCAGCAGCATGGCGGGGAGATCCACGAATCGAATCCCGTCTGGTACAACATCAACGCCGACGGTACGCTGGCGAAGAGCCACGCGAACGCAGAGAGCCTCACCTGGCGAGCCGCCATGGTGGGGAGCGAGATCCTGCCGACCATTCAGAACGTGTTCAACGGCAGTTTCAGCGGCTCCGCGACGGCAGCCATGCTCGCCAGCCCCACGACGCGCGCCGCGCACGAGGACTCGATCGTGCAGACGGTGGTGATGAACGCGTACGACGGGATCGACATCGATTACGAGGGAATGCCCAATACGCCCGCGGCGACCGCGGACTTCAGCGCCTTCCTCACGTCGCTGTCGAACAAGCTGCATGGCGCTGGGAAGAAGTTGTCCGTCGCGGTCTACTCACGCTGGCCGGGCGTGTCAGGACAGCGTTACGCGCAGGACTGGGCCGTCATTGGCGCTGCCGCCGACTCCGTGAAGATCATGACCTATGACTATCACTGGTCCGGCGGCCCGCCCGGAGCGGTCACGCCCCTCT
>JADGOA010000073.1 GCA_017883215.1 Thermoanaerobaculia bacterium
GGACCTCGAACCGTCAGGATTGATGCGCATCGCCCGAAGCTCGGTCTGCATGTCCGGGCGCAGCCGGGCATAGGCGACATCGACGCCGCCTGCGTCCTGCGCTACAGCGGGAGCCCAGTCGCTGGTGGTGGTGAAGGACTGCACGGCCGACGGAGTGCCCGTGGCGCTCACGTGCCGGCCCCCGAGCCCCCCGTTCGGCAGGGACGTCCAGAGCACGAGATAGTCGGTTCCGGTCCAGACGACATCCGGCATCCCCGCGTTTGTCGCCAGTTGTATCTCCGTCCCCGGTTGCGGGTTTCCGTCCGCGCCGACGACGACGGAACGGATCTCCCGATCGCTGCTGGCGCAGCCGATCCCGCACGGATTGATCCAGGGCTCGTCGGTGCTCGCCTCCCACACGACGAGAAAGTCAGTCCCGTCGGAGGCGACGGCGATCTTCTCCACGTCCCGCCGCCAGGTACCCGGCGCCAGCCAGGCCTGCCATGTGATCGTGTTGCCGTGTGGATCGAGCGTTGTGGCGAGGACGGACGAAAGCTGCTGCCACACGACGAGATACTCGCTGCGGCTGGCGCTGACGGCCAACCGCGAGGTGTGACGCGCATCGACGACCTGGATCAGTTTGCGCTCGCCGATCGCGTGACCGTCGGAGCCGATAGGCAGAGCGTAAATCCAGTCGTTCTCGACCCAGGTCACGAGGCTTTCGTCCCCGATCGACGCCGCTGCGCCGTCTCGATGCGCAACGCCGACGGTGAGAATGCTCGACTCGCTCATCGCCTGTTGCCATGGGACGCGGGACGCGACCGTCGCTCCGGCATTCCAGATGGCTGTCAGCCCCGTCGCACTAACGGAGATTGCGGGGAGGTCCTCTCCCGAGTTGTTGGGAGTAAGCGGCAGTTGCGGGCCGAAGCTGTCGGCGTTGGAGGTGGCCGCACAGACCATCAGAGCCACCATCAGGGAAAAGGAGCGCATTTGTTTCACCTTCACGCGAGAGTCGTCGTGTCGGAGAGGCATAATTCGCGCCATGCGAATTGCGGTCGTTGGCGTCGGCGGTGTCGGAGGATATTTCGGCGGGCGGCTCGCCCAGGCTGGCGAAGACGTGATCTTCGTGGCGCGAGGCAAAACCCTGGAAGCGCTCAGAACCCGCGGTCTTCTCGTCGAAAGCGTCAACGGCGACTTCGTGCTCGAACGTGTCAGCGCGACCGACGATCCGTCCACCGCCGGCCCCGTCGATGCCGTCATCATGGCGACGAAGACGTGGCAGGTGCGCGACGCGGCGATGCACGTCAAGCCGATGATCGGCGTCGATACCATCGTCGTTCCGCTCGAGAACGGCATGGACGCCCCGAGCGAGATCGCTTCGGTCGTCGGCGCTGCAAAGGCGCTGGGCGGTCTCTGTACGCTCGTCAGCTTCGTGGTCGAGCCGGGGCACATCCGCCATGCCGCCTCCGATCCGATCATCATGTTCGGCCGTCTCGACCGGGAGCCCGACCCGCGCGCCGAACGGCTGCGCGAAGCATTCGTTCGTGCCGGCGTGAACGCGCAGATCCCGCGGGACATCGTCCATTCCATGTGGAGCAAGTTTCTCTTCATCGCGCCGCTGAGCGGGATCGGCGCCGTGACCCGCGTCCCGGTTGGCATCTGGCGCGCGATTCCGGAGACGCGCTCGATGGTCGAGAGCGCGCTGCAGGAGCTGCTGGCCGTCGCGCGGGCGCAGGGAGCCGGCCTCGCCGACGAGGCGGTCGCCACGACCATGCAGCGTTACGACACGCTGGCCGCCGACGCCACTTCGTCGCTGCAGCGCGACATCGCCGGCGGCAAGCCCTCGGAGCTCGATGCCCAGCTGGGTGCGGTCGTGCGCATGGGACGTACCGCGGGTGTACCCACTCCCGTTCACGAATTCCTCTATCACGCCCTCCTGCCGCAGGAACGGCTTGCTCGCGGAGAGGCCGGGGTCAGCGCCGGCGCATGACCAGGAAGTCGCCGACACGCGCAACGAGAACGCCACCGGCCGCCGGAGATGCGGCGAGATCGACGGGCGCGATCACGAAAAGGTCCCACCGCGATGCACCTGACGGCAGGCGCATCTTCGACAACGGGCTGTAATCGCCTTCCCGGGGGAAGCGCTGTTCGATCTGCCGGAGGAAGTCCTCGTCAGGCGCCAGAATGCGCAGCGCATAGGCCGGCGCGGGAAACCGCCAGCTGTAGACGACAACGGGATCGTGACCTCCTCGCGTGCCGATCACGAACTGCACGGCGGCATTCAACCGGGAGGCGTTTTCGTTGCGCAAGTCGTGCGTCATCACATCGATGCGCCACATCACGCCGAGGACCGCCGTCGCGAAGAGGAGCGCGACCAGCTGGTGAAGGCGGACGAGGGGCATCTCGGCGGCGACGATTCCCACCAGGAGAATCGTCGCCAATCCCGCCGGAATCACGTAGCGCGGGCTTATCTGTCGTGACGCCGCGATGTAGGGCAGAACAAAGGCGACCAACGCGAAGACCGTCAGCGCCAGGCGGCTCCGATCGAGGCGGCGCCGCAGCAAGAGGACGATGGTCGATGCGATCACGAGCGCCGCCCACAGGTGCCAGGCCCAGAACACCGTGACGAAGCGAGCGACACCGGCGGCGATTTCCGAAGGCGTGGCGATGCTGGTCTCCGCTGCGCTGCCGTACGCTCCGCGATGAAGGAACATCCGGATGATCAACCGAAACATGACCGGATAGCGGGTGATCACCGGCGAAGTGGTAAGCACGAATCCGCCAGCGCAGGCGGCGAAGGCGATGGCCGCGTGTCGCCAAGCCTTCATCACCGCGAAAGAGGCCAGCATCGCCACGATCCAGACCAGAAACGTGAACTTCAGTGCGATGCAGAAACCGGCGGCGGCACCAAACGCGGCGGCGGTGCGTGCCGTGGGCCCTCCGAAGTACGCCCACGCTGCGGCGAGGCCGACGCTCCCCACGGCCAGATAAAGCGTATCGGGGCTCCATACGGTGTTGTACTCGAGCACCGCCGGGAAGGCCAGGAAGCCCCAGACCGCTGCGATGCGCACGAGCTCCGGGGTGTCGCGCAGGACGGTGCGCATCAGGAGGTAGACCGCCGCCGCATTGAGCGCGAGAGCGACCACGTACGCCGCGCTCCTAAACGTATCGATGACGAACGGCGTATGCGCGAGCGGCGCGAGAATGGCCGCGCTCAACAGCTGAACCACCGTGGCGGGGTTGTCGGTGTTGACGGGTGTCTGTCCTCGCAGAAGCCGCAGCCCGTCGTAAAGATAGATGGTCTCGGGGTCGTAGTAGAACGCCCAGAACGGCCGCGGACGAATGACCGCCTTGTACAGCCAGTCGATCAGCAGCGGCAGGAATGCGAATGCGGCGCTCAGCGCTGCTTCTCGACGTCCGGATGAGGACACCCGCAAAGTATTCCACAGCCAGCCGCCTTACGCCGTCCGCAGGATCGCTGTGCGGCGACGGCAGAGGGGCGTCACTCCGCCGGTCCACGAGTTTCTTTCCGTTCATTCGCGATGACGGTCGCCGGCCGACAGTTGTCACTGCTGCACCCGTCGCATACCATCACGGCCTCTCATGGTCAGAGCACGCAAGCGCGCACCCGTTCGCGATCGCGCAGAGCATCCCGCTCTCGCCGAAGCGCGTCGCGTCCTCGAGGTGGAGGCCGCCGCAATTCTCGGTCTCATCCAGCATCTCGACGACACCTTCACCACGGTGGTCGAGCTCATCAACGCTTCGGCGGGGCGCGTCATCACCATGGGCCTCGGCAAATCGGGGATCATCTGCAAGAAGATCAGTGCCACTCTCGCCTCGACCGGCACCCCCTCGTTCTTCCTTCATCCGACCGAAGCCATCCACGGCGACCTCGGAATGATCGTCAGCGGTGACGTCGTCCTGGCCATCTCCAATTCCGGGGAGACCGAGGAGATCATCCGGCTCCTTCCGAGCATCAAGCGCATCGGTGCCACGATCGTCGCCATCTCCGGCGACCCGGCCTCTACGCTGGCGAAGAATGCCGATCACCACCTCTCCGCCGAGATCTCCGAGGAAGCGTGCCCTCTGGGGCTGGCACCGACCGCCTCCACGACCGCCACGCTGGCATTGGGCGACGCCCTGGCCATGGCGCTGCTGCAGCGGAAAGGATTCAAAGAAGAGGATTTTGCATTTCTTCATCCCGGCGGCAAGCTGGGAAAGCGATTTCTGCGGGTGCGCGATCTGATGCACAGCGGTGAGCAGACCCCCCTGGTGCAGGAGGACACGTCGATGCACGACGTGATCTACGAGATGTCGAACAAGGGATTCGGCATCACCGCCGTCGTCGACCCGGACGGACGACTGGCCGGCGTTCTAACGGATGGCGACCTGCGGCGACTCTTGCAGAGGGACGAGGAGGTGCTCCGCAAGACCGCCGCCGACTGCATGAAGAAGGGCCCCATCACGATCGCCGCCGACGAACTGGCCTCCGCCGCATTGCAGATCATGGAACAGCGGAAGATCACCTCTCTGTTCATCGCGGACGGCGACGGACGCGTCGAAGGTATCATTCACATCCACGACCTCTGGGGCCTGGAACTGTTCTGACCGACATGGAAGAGACGCCGGAAGTCGTTCTACGTTACCGAGACGGCCACACAGAGCGCGTATGGCTCGCGCCGATCGATCCCTCTCGCGAAGTGCTGGACGTCCGCCGGGAGAACGGCGACAACGCCGAAGTACCCTTCTCGCTGATCAAAGCCGTCTTCTTCCCCCGGGACCCCGACACTTCGGTCAGTCAGCCGAGCGGCAGCATGATCTCCGTCGAGTTCAGCGACGGCGAAGTCATCCGCGGCGTGGCGAACTACAACCCGGAGCGCAACGGCTTCTTCCTTTTTCCGGATGACCGGAGCAAAAGCGAGCGGATCTTTGTTGTGAACTCCGCGATCATGTCCATCGAGGTCGAGAAGCTTTAGAGACAGCGGACAATGCGCAGGGACTCCACTGCCCACTACCCTTTGGCTCGGTGCTTGCGAAAGCGAGCCCAAGAAAACCATGAAAAACATTCTGATCCTCCTCTCGCTGTTTGCGGCTACGGCCGCGTTCGCCGGACCGGCGGAAATCGACCGCGCTGCTTCGGCCCTTTCCGGCAAGGAAGCGCAGTTCACCCAACGCTTCACCCCGAAGGGCTTCAAGAACGCGCAGACCGAAAGCGGCACCGTCGTGTTCGGCACTCTTCCGATGATGCGCTGGAGCTACACGGCGCCGGAGCAGAAGGTATTCGTCTTCGACGGTTCACAATCGTGGTTCTACGTCCCCGCGGACAAGCAGGTGACGGTGGCCCGCCTCGACGAGACGCATAAGCGCGAGCTCCCCTTCCTCCTGATCGGCGATCCTGCGGCGCGAGAGAAGCATTTCGTGCTGAACGAACAGAACGGGCGCGACAGTATCACCACCACGCTGCAGCCGCGCGCCGCGTCGGCGATGATCCGAAGCATCGTCATCACCACCGGCGCTTCCGATCACCTCATCCGCAGCATCTCCTACACCGATCGGGAAGGGAACAGAACGGCGTTCGATCTCTCGGGATATCATCCGCGGGCTGCCCCGGCGGAGACGTTCAGGTTCACTCCTCCCGCCGGCGTGCAAGTCGTCAACGCGGATTGATCGCGTGACGCCGGAGGCCGTGAATGGCGCAGGACTCTTCGTTCGACATCGTTTCGGAAACCGATCACCAGGAAGTGGCGAACGCCATTCAGCAGGCTCAGAAAGAGCTCGCGCAGCGCTTCGATTTCAAGGGCAGCAAGAGCTCGATCGAGCTGACGGCGGAGGAGATCGTCCTGGTCAGCGATGACGAGCAGAAGCTCCGCAGCGTCCGGGACATCGTGGAGAGCAAGCTCGTCAAGCGTAAGGTCTCGCTCAAGGCCCTCGATTACGGCAGCATCGAGCAGGCGGCCATGGGTACGGTCCGGCAGCACCTGAAAATCGTGCAGGGAATCGAGTCGGACAAGGCGAAAGCCATCGTCAGGACTCTCAAGGACGCCAAGCTGAAGGTGCAGGCCTCCATTCAGGGCGACCAGGTGCGCGTGGTGGGCCGCAACAAAGACGACCTTCAGCGCGCCATCGCACTGGTGAGGGAACAGGACTTCGGCATCCCTCTTCAATTCACCAACTACCGCGGTTGAGCGGCGCGGTATCATCGACTATCCTTCGTCCCGTGACGGCGCCACATCCCACCACGCCGGTGACCGAACCCGCAAGCCGGACCGACCGCCTCCTCGAACCGATCGCCGTGAAGCTGCAGTTGGTCGAGGAGGAGTTGCGGCGTAATTTTCAGTCCCGGATCCACACCGTCGGTGAGGTGGGCGACCATATTCTGGCCGGTGGCGGAAAACGGCTTCGTCCCGCGCTTCTTCTGCTCTCCTCGAAGCTGCTCCGCTACGACGGCTATCGCGACGTGACCTATGCCGCGGTCGTGGAGTTCATTCACACAGCCACTCTCGTCCACGACGACATCATCGACGAGGCGGAGATCCGCCGCGGCCGGACGTCCATCAACTACGCCTGGGGCAATAACCTCAGCGTGCTGGTCGGCGATTACCTCTACATGCACGCCATGGCCGTGGCGCTCGGTGAAGGCGATCTCGATATCCTGCGCCTGCTCTCGAACATCACCATCCGCATGATCGAGGGGGAGATCCTCGGTATCGAGCAGAACCGCCGCGCCGACCTCTCCATGGACGACTATTTCGACGTGGTGGGGCGCAAGACGGCCGGCCTCTTCGCAGCCTGCTGCCGCATCCCCGCCTATCTCGTCGAGACTTCGGAGGCTCAGGCCACGTCTCTGTTCGAATACGGACACAATCTCGGCGTCTGCTTTCAGTTGATCGACGATCTGCTCGACTTCACCTCGAGCACGGAAGTTCTCGGAAAGCCTGCCCTGTCGGATCTCAAGGAAGGGAAAGTCACGCTGCCGCTGCTGCTGGCGATGCCGCGCGCGACGCCGGCTGAGCGCGAACTGATCACCCGCGTGGCCTCGACGAAATCGTTCGACGGCATCGACCCGGCGGAGATCGGGGCCATCGTGCGCAAATACGACACCATCGAGCAGACCCGCGCCATCGCGCGTGACTACGCGGCCCGGTCGCGCAAGGCGCTCGAACCGTTCCCCGACTCACCTGCGAAAGAGACGCTCGACCTGGCGCTCGATTTCGTGATGGAGCGGGACCGGTAGATCAGACCGCGGTTCGCGGACCGCAGACCGCAGTTTCTTGCTGACGTCCAAGGCATGTCGAGGAAAACCGCGGTCTGCGGTCTGCGGTCCGCCATCTGCAGCTAGGACAGCATCTCCATGATCTCCGACATCGCGGCGCGCGCCTTGATGTGGACGGACTCGTTCTGCCGATCGGAGGTCAGCCGGATCACCTTGTTGTACTGCTCGATGGCCTTCGGGTAGTCGGCCAGGCAGCGGTGGTAGATGTCGCCCTTGCAGAGCTTCGCCTCGGCGTTCATGGGGTCCACTTCCAGGATCTTGTTCAGGAAGATCATCGCCGAGTCGTACCGATCCTCCTCGAGGGCGATGCGATACCGGAGCCGGTAGAGCGAGATCAGCTCGTTGTTCTTGGGATCGATCCACGCACCCGGCAGGCAGGTCAGCAGCGCGGAGAGGAGCCGGTTCCTGGAGGCAGGATTCGAACGCTTGACCTCGATTCTTTGCCGCATCCGCCACGCCCTCCCGTCGGTTCACGTTCGAGTATGTGAACAGTCTAGAGTCATGCGAGCCGATCGTCAAGACATTGACGACATTATTTTTGGACCGCAGACCGCGGACCGTAGTTTCCCCGGCGGGGTGGGCGGAACTGCGGTCTGCCATCTGCGGTCCGCGGTCTCGTTTCGGCTACTATTCGCGCCATGCGCATCGCCGTCTATCCCGGCTCGTTCGATCCGCTGACCAATGGGCACCTCGACATCATCCGTCGAGGCATGCGGCTCTTCGACCGCTTCCTGGTGGCGGTCCTGGAAAATGAAGGAAAATCTCCCCTCTTCACGGTCGCGGAGCGGATGGACCTGGTCCGAAAGTGCACCAGCGACATTCCCGGAACGGAGGTGCATTCGTTCTCCGGCCTGCTGGTCGATTTCATGAGAACGGTCGACGCCTCGGTCGTGGTTCGCGGCATCCGCGCCATCTCCGACTACGAGTATGAGTTGCAGATGGCCTTGATGAACCGCGAGCTCAATTCCGAGGTCGAGACGATCTTCATGCTGCCCGGAGTCGAGTACACGTACGTCTCCTCGCGCCTGATCAAAGAGGTCTTCCGGCTCGGCGGCGACGTGGCCAGGCTGGTTCCGCCACCCGTGCTGAAGTCCCTCAAAGCCCGCCTGCCGGTGACGGCGGGAAACGGCGCCTGAGCGGGTGCGCGGTAACTTGAGGACCCGTTCTGCTGTAGGGGCGCACAGCAGTGCGCCCGCTCTCCCGTTGAGTGAGTTCAATCGCTCCTGGGATCGAGTGCGTCGCGGAAGCGGTCGCCGATGATGTTGAAGGCGGCCACCGTCGTGAAGATCGCCAGGCCGGGAAAGAGCACCAGCCACCAGGCGTACTCGATGTACTGCTCGGCAACCGAGAGGATGCTCCCCCAGGAGGCGGTCGGCACCGCCACCCCCAGTCCGAGGAACGAGAGCGCAGACTCGGTGAGGATCGCACTGGCCACGCCGAAACTCGCGGAGACCAGCACGGGTGCCAGCGCGTTAGGCAGCAGGTGCCGGAAAATGATCCGCAGATCGCGCGCGCCGCTCGCGCGCGCCGCCTGCGCGAACTCCATGTCCCGGATGCGAAGGAACTCTGCGCGAATGTACCGCGCCTCCGTCGTCCATGACGTCAGCCCAAGGGCGATCATGATCGTCCAGAACGACGGTCGGAACAGCGCCACGATTCCGAGCACGAGGAAGAGAAACGGAAAACAGAGGACGATCTCGATCAGCCGCGAAATCACCCAGTCGACGGCGCCGCCGTAGTAGCCGGCCAGCGCGCCGAGGACCGAGCCGATGATCAGGGAGATCAACGTCGCTGCGAATCCGACCGACAGCGACACGCGCGCGCCGTGGATCAGCCGCGCCAGAACGTCGCGGCCGAGGTCGTCGGTCCCGAAGTGATGCCGGGCGTCTGGCGGAGCGAGCCGATGGACGAGATCCGGCGCGTTAGGGCCGTATGGAACCACGGCGCGCCCCGGGCCGGCCAGCAGGGGCGCCAGAACGGCCACGAGCGTGATCACCGCGATGTAGACGAGCGACGCCGTCGCCAGCTTGCTTCGGCGGAAGCGGCGCCAGGTCAGAGCCCACATCGACTCGGAAAGCGTCATGCGGCGTCTCCACCCAGCCGTATCCGCGGATCGGCGATCGCATAGAGAACGTCCGCCACCAGGCTGGCGAGCAGCGTCACCACGGCGGTAGCCACGGTCAGTCCGAGCACAGTCGGGTAATCCCGGGCCAGAATGGAGTCGAAGTAGAGCCGTCCGATGCCGTCCCACTGGAAGATCGTCTCCACGATCACGCTGCCGGAAATGAGCGACGGGATCACCAGGCCGAGCAGCGTCACCAGCGGGATGAGCGCGTTTCTCAGCGCGTGACGCCAGAGCACGATGGCCTCCCCTGCCCCCTTCGCACGCGCGGTGGTGATGAAATCCTGCCGGATGACCTCCGTCAGAGCCGATTTCGTGAAGCGCGCGAAGATCGCCGTCTGCGCGTATGCCAGTGTCACCACCGGCAGCACCAGATGCATCAGGTGGTCGGCCAGGCGGCGCGGCCCCGGAAGCGCCGCTGCATTGTCGGAGGACATTCCGAACAGCGGCAGGATGTCGTGCCTGACGGAGAAGAACTGCATCAGCAGCAGCGCCACCCAGAATGCCGGCAAAGAGTAGAGCAGGAAGAAGAACACGGCCGAGCCGCGCTCGAGCGGCCGCCCGGAGCGCGTGGCGCTCCACAACCCGACCGGCAGACCGATCAGCACGGCCAGGAGAAAGGCGATGAGATTCAACTCGAAGGTGTTCGGCAGCTTCTCCGCGATGAGGTCGAGGACCGGGCGGCGGTCGATCGTGGAACGGCCGAAATCGAGAACGAGCGCATCGCGCGACCAGTACAGATACTGCGCCGGCAGCGGTTCGTCGAGATGGTACTCGTGGCGGATCGCCTCCAGCGCTGGCCGCGACGCGTTCAGCCCGTGTTTGCCGAGATAGAAGGTGACCGGATCGCCGGGTACCGCGTGCACCAGGACAAACGTGGCCACGGTGATACCGAAAAAAGTGATGGCGGCGTAGAGGAACCGGCGAACGATGTAAGCACGCATCGTCGAAGTCGCGAAGCGAGCAGCGCTTCCGCTACCTCCTGCTCGCCGCCGGAGCGGCCGCTGCTCCGTCATGGATGCGCTGATCGCGCCGGATCCACCAGTCAAACTCGCCCGGATACCAGAGGAACAGCCCCTGGCCGCGCCCTTCCTTGACGTTTCTGACTCGTTTGCTGACCGCCCACTTCGATGAGACCTGAATGGTCCAGGTATACGGCTGGTCGGCGGCCAGCACTTCGTGCAGTTGCTGATAAATCTTCACCCGCTTCCCCTGATCGAGCTCGCGCCGCCCCGCTTCGATCAACCGGTCCGCCTCGGGATTCGAGTAGAAGACGAAGTTCTGCCCGCGCGGCGGAAACTGCGACGAGTGCAGCGTGGCGAATGGGTCGGGGTCGGGTTCCAGATCCCAGGCCATGTATGCCGCGTCGTAGTTGCCGGCCAGTACGCGCTGGATCATCAGGGCTGGATCGAGTGTGACGATGTTCATCGTCACTCCGACCTTCTTGAGCTCCTCCTGGAAGACCTGTGCGAGCGCCAGGCCCGTGCCGCTGCCGGCGAAGACGAAGAAATCGAAACGGAAGGGTTTGCCGTCGCGCTCCAGGACGCCGTCGCCGTTGCGGTCGAACCATCCGGAGTCGTTCAGAATCCGTCGGGCGCCCACCGGGTCGAACGGCAACACCGGAACGGCGGGGTTGTAAGCCCACTGGTCAGGTGTGAACGGGCCGCTCATCGCGCGCGCGGTGCCGTGGTAGAGATTGTTGATGATCGAGGAGAGATCGACGCACATGCCGAGAGCACGTCGAACGCGCTTGTCTGCGAAGAGAGGACTGTGGCCGTTCCAGGCGATGTAGTTGTAGTTCAGGCCGTAGAACCGGTGAAAGTCGATGCCGGCCTGCAGCTCCGGACGTCGGCTCTCCATGGCCCAGGTGTCGGACGTGATCATCGTCTCGTCGATGTCGCCGCGTTTGACGGCGTTCCACGCCGTCGTGATGTCCACGATGACCTTGAAGAGCACCCTCTCGACGTGCGGCTTCGGCAACCAGTAGTCATCACGCCGCTGGAGGAGGATCTCCCTGCCGGGTTCCCGTCGGACGAGGCGGTATGGGCCCGAGCCGACCGCGCGCGAAGCGTAGTCGTTCCGGAAATCGCCTTTGCCGTAGACGTGCTCCGGAATGACCAGCAGATCGTTGAATCGAATGAGCTGTGAGGCATACGCGTCTTTGAACGCGATGACGACGGTCTTGTCGTCGATAGCACGGGTGTTCGGCACGTCGACGCGCTCGAATCCGGATGCGATCTGCGCGGCCTCGCTCGAGGGGTCGATGATCTTGCGCAGCGTGAAGATGACATCACTGGCGAGCACGCGCGTACCGTCGGAGAACGTCGCCTTCGGATTCAGGTGAAACGTGTACTGACGGCCGTCGGCCGAGACGTCCCACTTTTCCGCCAGGGCGGGAACGACACGCAGGTTCTGATCGAAGTAGACCAGCGGGGTGAAGAGATAGTTGTCGACGCGCCGATCGTAAACGCTCGTCGCCAGAACGGGATTGAGGGTGGCCACGTCGGAATCGAGCCGGCGAACGACTGTGCCGCCGTCCTGGGGTGTGGTGTCGTCGAGCGACTCGGCGGCCGGAATCGCGCCTTCGCGGCGGCCGCATGCAAGCGATACGACGAGCAGGAGGGAGAACGCGAAGGACCGACGCTTCACGCCCGTCATTATAGAGGGCCGCCGCCCGGCCAGTTGCTGAGTTACTTAGTTGCTGAGTTGCCGTTCGCGGAGTTGTGCCAGAAGTCGCACGCGATCGCTATCCGAAAAACGAGATCCAACTCCGCAACTCAGCAACTGAGCAACTC
>JADGOA010000074.1 GCA_017883215.1 Thermoanaerobaculia bacterium
CCTTTCGCACTTCACCGTCAGCAAGGAGAAATGCATGCGCAGAACCGTGCTCCTCGTCGCGGGTATGGCTTTTCTCGCCGTTCCGCTCGTCGCTCAGACCGCCGACGACATCGTCGCGAAGTACATCAAGACCGTCGGCGGCATGGAGAAGATCGAAGCCGTCAAGACTCTCCGCCGCACTGGAAAGTTCACCGGTGGCGGCGGCTTCCAGGCCGTCGTCGTCAACGAGAACAAACGTCCCGACAAGGTGCGCGAGGATTTCTCGATCCAGGGAATGACCGGCACCACCGCGTACGACGGCAAGAGCGGCTGGAAGATCGAGCCGTGGGAAGGGAAGAAGGACGCCGAGTCCCTCGGCGAAGAGGAGATGAAGGCCATCGTCGAGGACTCCGACCTGGATGGCCCTCTCTTCAACTACTCGAAAAAGGGGAACAAGGTCGAGTACATCGGAATGGAGCCGGTGGAAGGGACTGACGCCTACAAGCTGAAGGTCACCCTTCCCAACGGCGATGTCTTCGACTATTTCATGGACACCGATTACTACGTCCCCATCCGGATCAACTCCAAGCGCATGGTCCGCGGCGAGGAGCGGGAGTACGAGACCTCTCTCGGCGACTACAAAGAGGTCAACGGCTGGTACCTTCCGTTCTCGTCCGAGACCGGAGCCAAGGGGAGCCCTAACAGGGCCAAGACTACGTACGAAAAAATCGAGGCGAACGTCACGATCGACGACAGCCGGTTCGAGCCGCCGCCGGTCAAGACACAGCCGGCGATCGCTCCCGACGCATCGAGCACGCCGCCCAAGAAGCCCGATCAGAAGATGCCCGCGACGGACGCCAAGAAGCCGCCGGTGAGCAGGGAAGAGTAGGTGACGACCATGAGAATGACGCATCGACTCACAGCAATCGCATTCGCTGCTCTCGTGACAACGGGAGCGTTCGCCCAGGCGCAGCAGCCGGCCGTGAAGGTCGACTCGGAGACGATCTCAGGCCTCGGGGCGCGCAACATCGGCTCGGCGGCCATGAGCGGCCGCATTTCCGCGATCGACGCGGTGCAGGAGGGCCAACGCCTCACGGTCTACGTCGGCTCAGCCAGCGGCGGCGTCTGGAAATCGACGAACGGCGGCACGACCTACAAACCGGTCTTCGACAAGCAGCCCGTGCAGTCCATCGGCGCGGTGGCCATCGATCCGAAAAATCCGAAAGTCGTCTGGGTGGGGACCGGAGAGTCGTGGACGCGCAACAGCGTCTCCATCGGCGACGGCGTCTACAAGTCGACCGACGGAGGGGAGACGTGGACGAACGCCGGTCTGAAGGGCTCCGAGCGCATCGCGAAGATCGCCATTGATCCGACCGACACGAACACCGTCTACGTCTGCGCGCCCGGCAAGCTCTGGAGCGACAGCGACGAGCGCGGCCTCTACAAGACCACCGACGGCGGGAAGAACTGGACGAAGGTCCTCAAGGGGGCGAACGCCTCCACCGGCTGTTCGATGATCTCGCTCGACGCCCGGAATCCGAAGACCATCTACGCCGGGATGTGGGACTTCCGCCGGAAGGGATGGACGTTCCGCTCCGGCGGCGACGGCCCCAACGCGCCGAGCGGCAGCGCACTGATGAAGAGCACCGACGGCGGCGCCACCTGGACGGACCTCGGGGACAAAGGCTCGGGCCTCCCGGCGAAACCGTGGGGACGCGTGGCCGTCACGGCCGCTCCCTCCAACCCGAACGTCCTCTATGCGCTCATCGAAGCGGACCCGCCGAAAAACGGCCTCTATCGCTCCGACGACGGCGGCAAAAGCTGGCAGCTCCGCGACCGCAGCCAGATGATGGTGTGGCGGCCGTTCTACTTCGCCAACCTCATCGTCGACCCGAAGAACGAGAACAAAATCTACAAGCCGGACCTCGGCCTCATCATGAGCAACGACGGCGGGAAGAGCTTCAGCGGCATCACCGGCGGCGCACATGGGGACTTCCACGATGTCTGGATCAATCCCGGCAACACCGATCACCTGATCGCCGGGGACGACGGCGGAGTCTGGTACTCGTACGACGGCGGCAACCGCTGGTGGAAGGCGGACAATCTTCCCGTCTCGCAGTTCTACCACGTGAGCGTCGACATGGACCGGCCGTACAACGTCTACGGCGGCCTGCAGGACAACAGCTCCTGGGTGGGGACGTCGGAGTATCCGGGCGGCATCACCAACGCCCAGTGGGAAAACATGTTCGGGGGCGACGGCTTCTGGATGTTCGTGGATCCGAGCGATCCGACGTACATCTATGCGGAGTCGCAAGGCGGTGAGCTAGGCCGCGTCAACCGCAAGACGCACGAGACCCGCCCCGTCAAGCCACTACCGCAGTACAAGGAAGGGAAGCTTCGCTTCAACTGGAACGCGCCGATCTTTGTCAGCCAGAACGGCACCGTCTACATCGGTTCGCAGTTCCTCTTCCGCACGAAAGACCACGGGCAGACGTGGGAGCGGATTTCTCCCGACCTGACCACCAACGACCCGCAGAAGCAACTGCAGGAACAATCGGGTGGTGTGACGGTCGACAACTCGTACGCCGAGATGCACACGACCATCTACGCGATCTCGGAGTCGCCGAAGAACGCCAACGTGGTCTGGGTGGGCACCGATGACGGCAACCTCCAGCTCACACGCGACGGCGGCAAGACGTGGACGAACGTCGTCGGAAACATCGCGGGCCTGCCGAAGAGCGCCTGGGTTTCGTCGATCGACGCCGGCCACTTCGACGAAGGGACCGCGTACGCGACCTTCGATCTGCACACGTTCGGCGACATGCGGCCCTATGCATATCGAACCGGTGACTACGGCAAGACCTGGACGGTGGTGGCGGTGGCCGACGGCCCGGTGCATGGGTATGCACACGTCATCAAGGAAGACCTGGTCAACAAGGACCTCCTCTTCCTGGGGACGGAGCTCGGCCTGTGGGTCTCGCTCGACGGCGGCAAGCAGTGGGCGCAGTACAAGGGCGGTGATCTGCCCGACGTGGCCGTGCGCGACCTCGCCATTCATCCGCGCGACAACGATCTCGTGATCGCCACTCACGGGCGCGGCATCTGGATCGTCGACGACATCACGCCACTCCGCGCCCTGACGCCGGAGATGCTGGCGAAGGAGGCGGCGTTCATGCCCTCCGCGCCGGTCGTGCAGCGCATACAGGCGTTCGGTGGCTGGTCGAACGGCGACGCCGCCTTCGCCGGCCCGAACCCGCCGAGCGACGCCGTCATCACGTATTACCAGAAGAAGCGGCACATCTTCGGCGACCTGAACGTCGAGGTGTTCGATGCCGACGGGAAGTCTGTCGGCACGATGCCGAGCAGCAAGCGCCGTGGACTGAGCCGCATCACCTGGTCGATGCGCATCAAGCCGCCGCAGGTGCCGTCCGGGGCAAGCGCCCTCTTCGCCGCCGCAACCGGTCCGCGGATGCTGCCGGGCGATTACACGGTGAAGATGACGAAGGACAAGAACGTCTACACCACCCCACTGCACGTAATCATCGACCCGCGAGCCACATACACGGTGGACGACCGCAAGGCGCAGTTCGCGCTGGCGATGAAGGTTTACGACCTGATGGGCGAGATGAAGTACGCCTCCGACCGCATCAACGGCGTGCGTCTGGCGCTCGACGACCGCGCGGCGAAGCTGCCGGCCGGCGACGCGCTGGCGAAACGACTCCGCACCGCCTCATCGCAGGTTGACGAGCTGCGGAAGAAGATCGTCGCTACGAAGGAAGGCGGCATGATCACCGGAGAAGAGCGCCTGCGCGAGAACCTCGGCGATCTCTATTTCGGTGTCACCTTCTACGAGGGACGGCCTTCGCAGATGCAGGTCGATCGCGCCAACGCCCTGAGCCGCGAGCTGTCCGACGTGGTGAAGCAGTTCGACGACTGGACCGCGAAAGAGCTGCCTAAGATCAACTCCTCGCTCGAAGGGAAGAAGCTCGAGCCTGTGAAAACGATCACGCGCGAGGAGTGGCAGAAGACTGCCACGCAATCCGCACAGACGGCCGTGCCCGCCGGCGAGCGGTGGGCGGAACGAGACTGAACGCGATCGGCGGGCGGCAGGCTCCATGTCTGCCGCCCGCCTGGTCGCTGCCGTGGCGCCCACGTGTCGTCATCCGTAGGGACGCGCAGCTGCGCGCAGTCATTTCCCCGAACGTGCCATGGCATGCCTGACCTGCGCTTGCGAAGACAGCCGCAACGCAGAGGGCCGCACGCTCCTCGAACGGACCGACGCGCTGACTTCGACCGGTGTCCTGGCCGCCATCCTGATCGCCGACAGTGAGGAGCACAAAGAGATCATCGCTCTGGCGCGCGAGGCCATTCACGCCGAGCGCGAGCTGTGCCGCAGTCGCGGTCCGTTCGAATGGAAGCGCTGTGGCGAGCACGGTCTGGCGGCGCTGCAGCGGAACCTCCACGCGCCGGACATCGAGTACGAGGGCGCGGCTGACGCGGAGTAGGCAGCTCGCGATATCTCTCAGACGTCCGGCCAGTGAGCGCCCGGCCTCCCGAGCCAGAGCCAGGCGATGTAGTCGACCAGCGGTGGTTCGCCGCCGAGCTCTCGCAGGCGCGCGTTGACCTGTCCGCGGTGATACGTGCTGTGTGACGTCACCTGGATCATCGTTTCCCCCAACGTCGTGTCGTGGACGGCGCCGAACCGTTCGACCAGATGCTTCGACCAGGGGAGCACGACGATGCGGTGGAGATCTTCGGCAGCCGCGATCCAGGATGGGGCATCGCGATAGTACGTGCGGCCCCACCTGCAGATCGCCGCAGCGTCTTCGAACGATTGCGCCTCCGGGATCTGCATCGGCGCACTCGTCCAGATGAAGAAGAACGCTTTTTGAACCGAGTGAAGGTGCAGAAGCGCGTCGCGGAGCTTCGAGTCGCCGGCGGTGGCGCGATGGGCGAGGACGGCCCTCCACACGGTGGCATCCGCCCATTCCATGTGGCTGAAGAGATCGACGATCATGGCGTGCATGGGTGCCGATTCTAAGCTCACAGCACAGGCAAGAGTGCCTGTGCCACACCTGTGGTGACTCGGCGACCTGGTAACCCGGCGACCGTGTGGCACAGACGCTCCGGTCTGCGCCCCTCGCCCATGTCGTCATAAACTTCCTCCACATGCGCAACATCGCCGCCGCCGCTCTCCTCCTTTCCGCGATCGCCGGATTCGCCGCCGACTACCCCGCGCCCGTCGAGAAAGACTTCGTCGTCCGCGATTTCCACTTCGCGAGCGGCGAGACGCTCGGCGAAGTGCGTATCCACTACGCGACCATCGGCACGCCGCAGCGCGACGCGAATGGGACCGTGCGGAACGCCGTCCTGGTCCTTCACGGCACAGGAGGCTCGCTCCACCAGTTTCTCAACGAGCGCTACGCAGGCGTTCTCTTCGCCCCGGGCGGCCTCCTCGACGCCAGCCGCTGCTTCATCGTCATTCCCGACAACATCGGCCACGGAAAATCGAGCAAACCGAGCGACGGCCTCCATGCGCGTTTTCCGAAGTACGACTACAGCGACATGATCGAGCTGCAGCATCGCCTTCTCCTGGACGGCCTCGGTGTGACGCATCTCTTCCTCGTCACCGGCACCTCCATGGGCGGCATGCACACGTGGATGTGGGGGCAGCGCTGGCCCGATGCCATGGATGCTCTCGTCCCGCTGGCGAGCGTTCCCACTGCCATCGCCGGCCGCAATCGCGTCTGGCGCAGAATGATCGTCGATGACATCCGCAACGATCCGGAGTGGAACGGCGGCGAATACACGCAGCAGCCGCGCGGACTGGCTGCGGCCATCCACATGCTGCTGATCGCCACGAGCGCTCCGCTGCAGTGGCAGAAGACGATGCCCACGCGCGACGCAGCCGACAAATGGCTCGAGGAGCAGGTTGCCGCTCGCGTGAAGGCCACCGACGCGAACGATCTGCTCTACGCCATCGAGGCGTCGCGCAACTACGATCCCTCTCCCGACATGGAGCGGATCACGGCGCCGCTGCTCGCCATCAACTCCGCCGATGACTTCGTCAATCCGCCGGAGCTCGGGGTGATGGAGGGTCTGGTCAGGCGCGTGCGCAGCGGCCGCTTCGTGATGCTGCCCATCACCGAAGCGACGCGCGGGCACGGAACGCACACGCTGCCGGCGGTGTGGGGCCCGTATCTCGCGCAGTTCCTCTCGCAACTGCCGGCACAGGTGCCGATCGGCGGTCCTCACTAGGTCGAGCGCCAACCAGCCTCGTCCTGTGCGACCATGGCGCCCGACAGTCTTCCACCGGAACCGGAGGTTTGTGTTGAGCACTTCAACGCTGGGTAAAGATGTGCAAACGAATGGCGGATTCGTTCGCGACCTGGGGCTCCTCGACTCGACGATGATCGTTGCCGGGTCGATGATCGGCTCCGGCATCTTCATCGTTCCGGCAGAAATCTCGCGGCAGGTCGGCTCGGCCGGGTGGTTGATCGCGGTGTGGATCATCACCGGCCTCCTGACGATTTCTGCGGCACTCGCGTACGGCGAGCTGGCCTCGATGATGCCTCAGGCGGGCGGACAGTACGTCTATCTCCGCGAGGCATACTCGCCTCTGCTCGGATTCCTGTTCGGCTGGACGATGTTCCTGGTGATCCAGACCGGCACCATCGCGGCCGTCGCGGTCGCATTCGCCCGCTACCTCGGCGTTTTCGTACCCGGGATCTCTCCCACCACCTGGATCATCCCGCCGATCGATCTTTCGACGACCTACGCGATCAGTCTCTCGACACAGCAGCTCGTCGGGATCGTCATGATCGTCGCGCTGACGTTCTTCAACACGTTCGGAGTCCACGTCGGGAAGCTGATCCAGAACACGTTCACGTCGGCGAAGACGCTCTCGCTGATCGCTCTGATCTTTCTGGGGATCTTCATCGGCCGG
Source organism: Thermoanaerobaculia bacterium (assembly GCA_017883215.1). Taxonomy (GTDB): domain Bacteria; phylum Acidobacteriota; class Thermoanaerobaculia; order Gp7-AA8; family Gp7-AA8; genus JAJXWV01. The sequence continues at coordinate 6,926 of JADGOA010000074.1, forward strand.
AATGCGGGAGCCATCGCTGCCAACTTCGGCAGCCACTTCTGGGCTCCGCGCAATGTCGTGCCGATTCCCGCGGAGATCCCGGGAATCCCGTCCGCGATCGCGACCGGGGTGTTCGGGATGCTGATCGCCGTCTGCGTAGCGCAGGTCGGGTCGCTCTTCTCCGCCGACGCGTGGAACAACATCACCTTCACCGCCGGCGAAGTGAAGAACCCGAAGCGCAATATCCCTCTGTCGCTCGCCCTCGGGGTTGGCCTGGTCATCACGCTCTACGTTCTCGCCAACATCGCGTATGTCTGCGTGCTGCCTCTGGAGCAGATCCAGGGCGCCGCCGACGACAGGGTCGCTACCGCGGCGCTGCAGCACATTTTCGGCAACGGCGGGGCGCTGATCATGGCGATCGCGATCGTCATCTCAACGTTCGGCTGCAACAACGGACTCATTCTGGCCGGGGCTCGCGTCTACTACGCAATGGCGCGGGACGGGCTCTTCTTCAAGTCGACAGGCCGCCTCAGCCGCACGCACGTCCCGGCGGTCGGGCTCGTGATGCAGTGCGTCTGGGCCGCGCTGCTCGTCCTGCCGCGCACGAGGCTGCGCGATGCGACCGGGGCGATTCTCAAGGACGCTGCCGGCGCGGCGCGGTACGGCAACCTCTACGGCAACCTTCTCGACTACGTGGTCTTTTCCGTGCTGATCTTCTACATCCTGACCATCGGCGGTGTGTTCATCCTGCGGCGCAAACGGCCGGACACAGAGCGCCCATACAAGGCATTCGGATACCCGATCGTCCCGATCGCGTACATGCTCGCGGCGACCGTGATCCTGATCGTGCTGATTCTTTATCGCACTTCGACGACGTGGCCCGGCCTGCTGATCGTTCTAACGGGCATCCCGGTCTACTTCATCTGGCACGGACGAAGCGGTGCGCGCGGGGAAAACTCGTCGGCGAACGGATAGCGGAAGCCGCATTCAGCCGGGATTGCGCATCTCGTTTCGCCGGCAAGTCCCGACGAAGCGAATCGTCGCGGTGCTCCTCCAGGCTTCTGCCGGTGGTTGTCGCCGAAGCGTGGGTTGCGGAGTACCTTCTCTTGCGACCGCCCTTGTCAATCGCCGGCCGTGTGTCGAATCGAATTCACTGCTGGCCATCCGGCGTTTCTGCTGGTATATCTGGCTCCCACCACGTCGTACCGGTCGTTCATCAGCCTGCGGCAGATAGCAGATTCTTGCTTTCAGGACGAGGAGCGGCCGGAGTGGCGATGGAAAACGGCGCGCAAATCAAGAGAATTGAGGAAAGAAGGAATGCGCAATCTTTTTGCGAGGAAGCCCCTCGAGATTCTCCTCGCCGAGATGAAAGGTGAGCACCGTCTTCGCCGTGTACTCGGCCCGGTGCAGCTGACCAGTCTCGGTATCGGGGCAATCATCGGAGCGGGCATCTTCGTGGCTACCGGCGCTGCGGCGCACAACGTGGCCGGCCCGGCGCTGATGCTGTCGTACGTCGTCTCGGGCATCACCTGCATCTTCGCCGCGCTCTGCTACGCCGAGTTCGCGTCGATGGTTCCGGTGGCCGGCTCCGCCTACACATACGCGTACGCAACACTCGGCGAACTGTTCGCCTGGATCATCGGCTGGGATCTCGTGCTGGAGTACGCGGTCGGCAGTGCCACAGTGGCGACGGGATGGTCGGGCTATTTCCAGAACGTGCTGGCCAAGGTGGGCGTTCACGTGCCGCTCGCCATGACCGAATCTCCATGGCGGTACAGCAACGGGCACTTCGTTCACACGGGATCGGTGTTCAACCTCCCTGCCGTCGTCATCGTCATCATGGTCACGATGATCCTGGTCAAGGGCATTCAGGAAAGCGCCTCGTTCAACGCCGCCATGGTGATGATCAAGGTGACGGCTGTCATCTTCGTCATCGTGGTCGGCGTCTTCTACATCGACTGGGCCAATTACCACCCGTTCGCGCCGTACGGCTGGACGGGCGTGAACATCTTCGGCAACCACATCTCCGGGCAACAGGACGCCAGCGGGAATCCCATGGGGATGCTCGCCGGCGCGGCAATCATCTTCTTCGCCTACATCGGATTCGACTCGGTATCGACGCACACGGAAGAGGCGAAGAACCCGCAGCGGGACGTGCCGATCGGCATCATCGTTTCGCTGATCGTCTGCACGGTTCTCTACATCCTCGTCGTGGCCGTCCTGACCGGGATGGTCAAGTACGACCAGCTCGACATCGCCGCTCCCGTCAGCCTGGCCTTCAAACAGAAGGGTCTGGGATTTGCCGAGGGGGTCATCGCTCTGGCCGGCGTGGCAGGCATCACTTCGGTGCTGCTCGTCATGATGCTCTCCGGGCCGCGCGTTTTCCTGGCCATGGCCCGCGACGGTCTCGTTCCGAAGGGATTCTTCGCCGACATCCATCCGAAGTTCCGCACTCCCTGGAAGTCGACGATGCTCATCGGCGCGTTCGTCATCTGCCTGGCCGGATTTCTCCCCATCGACGCACTACTGCACCTGACGAACATCGGAACGCTGCTGGCATTCGTCATCGTCTGTGCAGCGGTCCTGATCATGCGCAAGAAGTATCCGAACGCTGAGCGGCCGTTCCGCTGTCCCTGGGTACCGTTCGTCCCCGTCATGGGGATCCTGACGTGCCTCATGCTGATGTTCTCTCTGCCGACCGCCAACTGGTGGCGGCTGTTGGGCTGGCTGCTCATCGGCTTCGTCATCTACTTCACCTACGGGCGGAAGCACAGCGTCATGGCAAAGCACCTCGAGCAGGAGATCGCCCGCCACGGTGCCGGCGGTGCCTATATTTCGGGGACGCACGACGAATAGGAAACTCAGTCTTCAATGCAAAAGGGACGGGCTTCGGCCCGTCCTTTTCGTTTAGATACTTGACGCTTCAGGCTTTCGAGTGGATTGAAGATGGAAACGTTGGATAGAGATCGAGGCCGCCGAGATGGAACAGGATGGCCTCGCGGAAACGCACTCTGCTTCGGAAGCCGCATGCGCGTTTCTTGATTCGCTGAATGTGTGAGTTGACGGACTCGGACATGGCATTCGTAATGTCCGAAGTCGCTGCGTTGATCACGCCATCCCAGTGGTTCTTGATCATGCGAGCGACGATGCGGATCGGCTCGAGCGCACATCGAAGAGCACCGTGCAGCCATTGACGCCAAACTCGAACCGCCATCCCCCTGCGGACGTAGCCCCAGAGATGCGAGGCGTGCTCCTTGTAGCGGAACGCGCGCGCTGTTCGGAGCGAACCCCGCCGAAGAGAGTCGATTCGCGCTCGGGCTTCTCCTTCCAGCCGATCGGGATGCGTGAGCCACAGATACCGCGTCTTGGCCAGGCGATGATCGCCCTCACCGCGGAGCTCGCGATGTTCCTGTCGTCGCACCTTGTCGACGGCATCCCCGAGGTGTTTGAGGATGTGGAACTTGTCGAACACGATCTTCTCGTCCGCGATCGTCAGATGTTTGCGCGTCGAGGCAATGTACGGAGCCCACATGTCCATAGCCACCTTCTCGACTCGCGCAAGCTCGGCAGGTTCGTACTGCGACCAGAAGGCATTGAGGCTTTCCTCCGTTCGCTCGTCCATCACGTCGAGCACGCGGGCCTCACTGAGCGCATTGACCACGGTGATGTATTCGTGCCCCCGCGTGATCGAGGTCTCGTCCACGCCCACGCTGGCCGGCAGCGGCGCTCGCCCCCGACGCTTCATCCCACGCGCCACGGCTCGGGATCGGATGCCTGCCACTTCTTCCCAGCTCAGCCTCATCCCTTTGGCCACCGCGCCGATACTCTCGGTCGCCCGAAGCCAATCGATCGCCAGCGCTTCGAACATCGCCGTAAATCGCGAGCGCTCTTCGGCCCACGGCACCCGCACCTGTCGCACTCCATGCTCACCGCACTTGATCCGAGGAACTTTCGCAACAAGGATCGTCTGGTACTGACACGTGTCGAGATGCCGCCAGCGTCTCTCGTTGCTGTCGTACCGCGCGCATCTCTGCCCGCATTCGGGGCAGATCTCCACTTCGGACGAGCCTTCCACTCCGATCAAAATCTGCTCATCTGCGAGCTTCAATTCGACCCGCTCAACATGCCACGGCGTGGTGATTCCCAGGATCTGTTCGTAGAGTTTCTTGTCGTTCACTCCACGATCTTACCCGTCCGTCTCGCAGCGGCCGAACCTGTGGGAAAGCGGGAAAGGCGGTGGCATGGGCGGTCGGCCTTTTCCGCTTTTCCATAGGTTGCTTTCCATTCTTAATCCACTCGATTCCCGGATGCCCCGGAAACTTGACCAGGACCTTTCGCCTCACCGCAGAGTCAATGACTGGCGAGCTCTCGGGGAATTCTTCGATGTAGGCAACGGCGGCGCGAACTTCCGCAAGCAAACGATCGCCGAGACCTTCCGACTTCGTGTCGTAGTATGCGACAGCCTCCGCGAGCTCGGCGGCGGCCAGTTGATGAAACCGAGAGTTCATTCGCGACTGCGCACGGCCAGCTTCGCGAAAACCTCTTCGGCTGGGATCGCACGCGCCCGCCCGGCCCGCAGATCGTCGTAGCGGCGAGCCGACTCTTCAACCCAGAGCCGCTCGTGCTCCTCGGGGTCAGGCGATTCCAGGCTGTCGAGCAGCCGTTTCGCGAGTGCAGCCCGCGACTCCGGAGCGAGTTCCATTGCCTCTTGCGCCAAGTCTTCCAGCTTGCGTCCCATGTCGTGATTCTACTCCGACGGCGCCCAACGCCTGCGTTTGAGCAGGGTGGACCGCGACGCGAAACGGTAATTGGATTAGTTGGAAATGTTGGACACGGAATGTTGGAAAGGGGCTCCACGCAGTTCTGCCGGATGCTACTTCACGAACGCAGAAAAGTCCGTCTGACCGACTTGCGACGCGTATTGGCTCGTGTACCGTTTCACCGCACCTGTCTGCGTGTCAGTGATCGTTAGCTCGAACCTGAGCGGCGTAGCTGATCCGAACAGCACAGCGATAGTCGGCTGTCCCGAACTGTTTGTGTTGCCTTGGTCAAGCATCTTTAGCAACAGTTCGATGTTATTGGCGCCGTAGAAGTAGAAGAACGACGTTTCGTTGTTCACGCTCGCGAAACCTGTGACTGTCTTTACGAAGGCGTCCGTATCCGCGGCGCCGTTGTCACCTCCGTTTCGATAGCGAACAGTGGCTTTGAATCGGTTGTTCAGTAAGCACGCGGTCGTCGCGTTCG
>JADGOA010000411.1 GCA_017883215.1 Thermoanaerobaculia bacterium
ACGATCCCGCGGCCGCTCACGCAGTATCTCCTGCCGCTGCTGGTCGACGGCAGGTTCTCGCCGGACGTCCCGATCACGCCGCCGTGGAGTGCGCAGACGTTCACCGGCCACACGTCGGTCAATCGCTTCACGCACGACGAGCCGGTCGTTTTCTTCCGCCACGGCCCCGGAAGCGTCGCCGCCGAGTGGGCGAGCTTCAACCTCGGCGAGCCGTTCTTCGGCGCGGGCGACGCCCGTTCGCTCATCCCGATTGCCGCAATCCTGGCAATCGGCGCCGCCGCGATTCTCGCCAAGGCGCGGCAAGTCGACCGGCAGTCACGCGCGACTATGCAGCGTCCGTCAGATTGACGTGCAGGCGCTTTTTCAGAATGACGCGGAAAGGGCGTGAGGTGTTGCGCAGCCAGTCGTACAGCGCGCGCAGACGGATGGACGATGCAAACTCCCTGAGTCGCGGGTGGTCGCACAGAAGGACTTCCGCGCGGCGGCGCATCTGCGCTGGTGTGCCGAGCCAGCGGATTTCCTTCCGGCGGGCCTTGTCGAGAGCGGCAGCCAGTTCCGCATAGAACTCCTCGTCGCCGCGGAAGTACATGTTCTTCAGCCAGCAGAGGCCCGGCTTGACGCAGTGCTCTTTCAGGATCTGGAACCGCTCCGGCGAGTAAGTGACTCTTCCCTTCCGAAGCAGCACCTCGAGCATCTCCTGGCGCATCTTCTGGAACGCCGGGCCGCGCCAGATGGACATCATGGAATCCTGGTTGACGTTGCCGAGGGGCTTCACGTCGTTGTTCAGCATCAGGCAGCACGGGCGGATGTCTCCGGTTCCCGTGATTGCGGCCGTGTACCAGGCGAAGAAACAGCCGGCATCGGATTCGCGGAACGAGGGCGCCGTCGGCAGCATGTTGGCGGGCTGGATGCCGATGCGGTTGCGGACGCGCTGGATCATCTCGTTCCAGCCGTGGACCGGAAAATCGATCTGCACGATGCCGGTCTCGGCGTCGCGCCGCAGGATCTCTTCCATGTACGGCTCGGCGGCCACAGCGTCTTCGGGGCAGAGCAGCAGTTCCCGGTCGATTCGCTCGCGCGGGATCTCCAGCACTGCGGCGAGCGAGACGCGATCGACGCCCAGCGAGCGTGCCACGTCGTACATGTCGGCCATCCGGGTGAAGTTCTTCCGGTCGAGCAGGAACAGGACAGCGATCGACGGGTAGTTCGACTCTCCGCGCTCGGCGACGAGCGTTCGGATGTTGGAGACGACTTTGTCGAACAGTTCCGGTTTCACGCGCAGCATGCGTGCGTAGTCCGCCGGATCGGCAGCATCGAGGGAGAAGATCACCTCTCGGGCCTTGTTGCGGACGAGGTAGCGGGCGATGTCGGGCGTCATGGCGACGCCGTTGGTGTTGAGGTTGTCGATCACGATGCCGCGCAGGGCCAGGTGGTCGAGAACTTCGCCGATCTCGCGGTGAAAAAGCGGATCACCTCCGCCGGAGAGACGGACCGAGCGCAACCCGTTCTGCGCCAGCTCGTCGATCAGGTCGGTCGTGCGGCGGATCGGCAACTGCTCTTTGGTGCGCAGGTCCTGCTGATTGCAGAAATAGCAGGCCACGTTGCAGCGGTCCGTGAGATCGAGCTCGATGTGCGCAGGTCCGGCCCCGGGAGTGCAGGAGACGATCGCGTCGATGAGCTCACGCTTTCGTTCGCGGTCGATTTCCGCCCAACCGTACGATGCGCGCATGTCAGGGTCGATAACGAAGGTGAGGGATGCCTATTCCGCGGCTGCTAACGGGACATCAGGATCAGGGTTCGGTCCACCACCTGCGAGGTGATGGCGTCGAAGTAGGGCCGCTGCACGGTCACGCGCGGGCGACTGGGTTTGGGCGCGATCTCGACGGCGTTGTACTTGCCAACGGCTTTGCTCACATCGGTCTGCAGGTTCAGTTTCGGCAGCAGGGACTCGATTGCCTTCGTGTCCGTCTGCAGGTCGCCGCTGCGGCGATAAGCCGGCCGCCGGGCGGAGCTGAGGTTGCTCGTCTCCTCGGGAGCGATTGCCGGATACCCGTAGGACTTGACGTAGAAGTTCGCCACGTCGTCGACCGAAGCGTCGGTGTCGTAGATGGCGGTGGGGGGCGGCTCCTCGCTCGGTTTGATGATCTTGTGCGCTTGTTTGGTGAGCTCGGTCAGGTGCGGAAGATAGCGAGCTCCGGGGTAGACCACGAACCTGAACGCTTCCTCGGCGCTTTTCTCCTTTCTGCAGCCGAGCACGGCCGTCGAGACGAGGAGAAGAACGAGCAGTAGGCGTGAAATCTTGGACATAGTGCGGAAAGCCCTCCAGGAAAATGCGTGCGGCGAAAATACCATACGGACGGCGGAGGTCGGGCGTTGGGGCATCAGCCGAGACCGAGGTACTGGCGGAGCGGCTTTCCGACGACGCCCTCGAAAAGCTGCGAGTACGACCTGATCGCGCCGGATGGCTCGTCGAGGAAGATCCGTTCGACGCGAAACAGAGGAAAGAACATGGTCAGAAGGTCGATGTTCGGCTCGTCGCCCCGTGCGATCTGCCGCACCCAGTCGTCGAATGAATCGAGATTGATCGCGCGGATGGTCACGCCGGCCGCGGAGAGCGAGGAAAGTACGCCGAAGAACTTCTCCTTCGGGTTGACCAGATTCACGATCACCAGCGCCGATTCGCCGAAAGCTTCGATCATTCCAGCTTCTCACTGAGCTCGATCAGCACGCCATTGCCGGCCGCAGGATGAAGAAAGGCGACGCGGCAGCCGTGCGCGCCCGGCACGGGGACGTCGTTGATGAGGCGGTAGCCGGCGCGCTTCAGCCTGGCCAGGTGCTCGTCGATGTTGGAGACGCGCAGGCAGATGTGGTGGATCCCCTCGCCCCGCTTCTCGATGAATCTGGCGATCGGCGACTCGGCATTGGTCGGCTCGAGCAGCTCCAGATTGGCGTCGCCGACCGAAAGAAAGGCCGTGCGGACCGACTGCGACTCGACCGTTTCGACGTGATCGAGAGTGAGCCCGAGGTCCTGCCAGATCTTCGCCGCATCGAGCGATCTGACCGCGATGCCGATGTGGTCGAGGGTGGGGGGCTGGTCGGCCTTTTTCACGTTCGTCCTGAGTCCTGAGTCCTGAGTCCTGAGTCCTGAGTCCTGAGTCCTGAGTCCTGAGTCCTGAGTCCTGAG
>JADGOA010000412.1 GCA_017883215.1 Thermoanaerobaculia bacterium
CGATTCTCATCGACCGCGGTGAGGGGATGCACGTCTGGGACGACCAGGGCAAGCGGTATCTCGACTGCTTCGGCGGCGTCCTGACGGTTTCCATCGGGCACGCCAATCCCAAGGTCAACGGAGCCATCCACGCCCAGATCGACAAGGTCATGCACACGTCGGCGCTCTACATCAACAAACCGGCTGCGGACCTGGCGGCGAAAGTCGCCGAGGTCACGCCCGGGAAGTTGAACGCGAGCTTTTTTTCCAACAGCGGCACAGAGGCCGACGAAACGGCGATGCTGCTGGCCCGGCTCTACACGGGGCGGCAGGAGATCATCGCTCTCCGCCACGCCTATCACGGCCGGTCGATGCTGGCGCTGAGTGCGGCCGGGCATTCGACCTGGCGCCACGGCGGGACGGCCGTCGCCGGCATCAAGCACGCCCACGCGCCGTACTGCTATCGCTGTCCCTTCGGCCAGACCTATCCCGATTGCGGCGTGAAGTGCGCACAGGACGTCGAGGACCTCATCCTCACCACCACCGACGGAAAAATCGCGGCTTTCATCGCCGAGCCGATCCTCGGCGTGGGCGGGTTCATCACGCCGCCCAGGGAGTACTTCAAGATCGTCACCGAGATCATCCACCGCTACGGCGGCATCTTCATCTGCGACGAGGTGCAGACCGGATGGGGACGCACCGGCGAGAAGTGGTGCGGGATCGAGCACTGGGATGTCGAGCCGGACGTAATGACCTTCGCCAAGGGAATGGCGAACGGCGCACCGGTCGGTTGCACGACGACCACCGACGAGATCGCTCGCGCCTTCCCCGGCCTGACCTTCGCGACGTTCGGCGGCAACCCGGTGACGTCAGCCGCCGCGTTGGCGACGATCCGCTACATCGAAGAGAACGATCTGCCGCGCAATGCCGCGGTCGTCGGCGGATATCTCCGCGAGAAGCTCGAGGCGCTGAAAGAAAAGTACGAGGTGATCGGAGACGTTCGCGGCATGGGACTCATGCAGGCGATCGAGTGCGTGGCCGACAAGAAGTCGAAGACGGTCGCGCCCGACGTCGTGCTGAAGGTCTTCGAAGAGACGAAGCGCCGGGGAGTGCTCATCGGCAAGGGTGGACTCTTCGGCAACGTGATCCGTCTCGGTCCGCCCCTGATTGCGACGAAGAGCGACATGGACGAGCTCGTCGCTGCGCTCGACGCCGCGTTTGGGATCGCTACGGCGTAGAACGCTCAACTCCGGCATGGGGCATGGAACATGAGCACTGGGGGGGTAAGGGGCGTAGGCGTTAACTTAAGCCTCTCATCCCGAGCTGCCGAAGCCGCGGAGCGGCGAAGGACAGCGAGGGATCCCCCGCGCGCCCCGGATGGGCGGGAGATTCCTCGCCGCGCTCCACCCCTCCGGGGTTCCGCCGGCTCGGAATGACACGCCTTTAGGTTAACGCGATGGGGGTAAGGGGTCATACCTTCGTTATCGAGATGTGACCCCGACTTCTTCAGAATCGTATGCTGGGCGCGCGGGTGGGTTCTGACCGGTAAGAGTAAGAAAGGAGCACCCGATGCGCATTACGTCGAAAGGGCAGGTGACGATCCCGCAGGAGATTCGGGAGAGGTTCGGGTTACTGCCTGACACGGAAGTGGAGTTTGTTGCGAAGAGGAATTCGGTTCAGATTGTCAAATCGACGAACCCAAGCCGGCCGACGCGTGGCGAGGCCCTCGTTCGTCGCATGAAAGGCAGGTCGAGCCTGAGGATGTCGACCGACGAGATTCTGGCGTTGACGCGGAAGTGATGGATGGTCACGCTCGTCGACAGCAACGTGATTCTCGATCTGGTCACAGCGACGGACTTGAACCGCGACTCGTGTGCCAGAGAGCCAAGATCTCGACGACGGCGTCATCGGTCGAGACGGTGTAGTAGAGGTAGTGGCCGACTCGCCCGAGGAGAATCCGGCGAAGATTGTAAATGCGTGGATGAGGAACCGCCTGGCCTGCTTCGGGTAGCTCCTCGATCAGATTGAAGGCGGCTTCCAGTTCCTCGGCGAACGCCGCCGGCGCTTTCGTTCGATTCCGAACCCATCATTCGGCAGCGATTCGAATCTGATGCTCGGCACTCGGCGCGACTTTGAAACGGTAGGTCAGGGCTTCAGCGCCTTCAGTTCGGCCACCAACTGGCGCCCGTCGACGAACGCGCCACCGCGGATAGCCGCCAGCGCAGAAGCCAGCTCTTCCTCGTCTTCATTCGTCAGGTGAAAACCGGTTTTATCGGCCGCGAAGATCGCCACCGAAGTGCCCTCCTCAAGGGACTCCTCCAGTTCGATCCTGCCCTGAACCACGCGTCCGGTAATGACTCTCACGCGGGAGATTGTACCTCGTTCAGGTCGCCCAACGGTTCAAGCTTCACCGGCGCGAACCGCGCGCCGAGAGCTCGAAAACTTGGAACACAGTAAAGCAGCGGTTCGCGTCCGGTGCAAGCTGGAGTTGGGCGACGGTTACCTTGCGTGCCAGTATCCCGGCCGTCGGCTGTGATGCGCGACCGCAATGATCTCGACGTGCTGGCTGATGATCCTGTAGATCAGGTCGAAGGGAAACTTCAACAAGACGAACCGTCGCCGACGATGACGGGTTTCTGGATATCGCTCAGGGGCTTCCTGGATACGTGCCAGTGCGTGGTCGATCTCAGCGCTGAACTCAGCGGCAGCTGTGTGACTTCGCTCGAGATACCAGTCTGTAGCTGAGAGAAGTTCGGCTCTCGCCTCCGGATGAAAGCTAACGCTTCTCGCCGAGGCGGCCATGCAGCTGCGCTCTCACTTGCTCCCAAGGAATGGTTTTGACTTTGCCGGAGTCGATCTCGCGGACGCGCCGTTCGATCTCTTCAGCCCACGCTGCTTCCACGTCGGCTTCCGGCTCGGATTCGAGGCTCTCGAGCAGGAGGCCAGCGAGCTCTGCTCGTTCGCTCTCGGAGAGTTCCGAGGCCTCAAGATACAGATCCTGGAGTGTTCGACTCATGGCTGAAATTGTACCTCGGCCAGCATGGGAGCGCCTTCGTCGCCCAACGGCCTGACGCTCACCGGCGCCGACCGCGAGGCAGGTGGCAGCGTGGCTGGCGTTCGAAGAGGGGCTGATCCGCCAGTCGGAGATCGCAGTGGCGCTCGGAATCCGGCGCAGTCGTGTCTCTTCCCTGGTGATCGGCTGC
>JADGOA010000075.1 GCA_017883215.1 Thermoanaerobaculia bacterium
GATCGCGGGCTGGCAGAGGGTGAGTCGTCGACGCAGCGGATTCAGCTCGGGGCGGGCACGGCCGCGAAAATCGTTCTCGTCTGGACCGATCCGCCGGGCGTTCCGCGGAGCGTCTCCGACTCGACCTCCGAGCTGGTCAACGACCTCGACCTGCGTGTGACCACCCCGAGCGGAGCCCTCCTGTTCGGCAACGACTTGCTGCACCCCGGGCAACCGGACCGACTGAACAACGTCGAGGCTGTGTCGTTGCCGGCGCCCGCGAGCGGCGTCTACACGGTCACCGTTTTCGCGAATCACCTCGGCGCCGGCCCGCGGCAGAGCTACGCGATCGTGATCACGGGAGACCTCTCGGACGCTGCGGCGAGCCGGGTCCGCGCGGTGCGATCGCGGTAGCGGCCCAAATTCTTCACCACAGAGGCACAGAGGACACAGAGAGAACTGTGAGGGTCAACGTAAGGCCTGTCATTCCGAGCCGGCGGAACCCCGGAGGGGTGGAGCGCGGCGAGGAATCCCCCGCCCACCCGGGAGTGCGGGGGATCCCTCGCTGTCCTACGCCGCTCCGCGGCTTCGGCAGCTCGGGATGACAGGCTTGGGTTAGCGCGTGCCCCCCTCTGTGCCTCTGTGGTGAAAATCCCCCGCCTACGCCGCCGAGATCCGCTCCATGCCTTGCATGTACGGGCGCAGCGGCTCGGGGATCACGACCGAGCCGTCCTTCTGCTGATAGTTCTCGAGCACGGCGACGAGCGTGCGGCCGAGCGGCAGGCCCGAGCCGTTCAGCGTGTGCACGAAGCCTGTCTTCTTATCGGCGGTCCGGTAGCGGATGTTGGCGCGGCGCGCCTGGAAGTCGAGAAAATTCGAGCACGACGAGATCTCGCGGAAGGTGTTCTGTCCCGGCAGCCACACCTCGATGTCGTACGTCTTGGCAGAGGTGAAGCCCATGTCGCCGGTGGACAGTGTCACCACTCGATAGTGAAGGTTCAGCGCCTGCAGAATCGCCTCGGCGTCGTGCGTCAGCTTTTCGTGCTCGTCCCAGGAGCGGTCCGGCATCGTGAACTTCACCAGCTCGACCTTCTCGAACTGGTGCTGCCGGATGAGTCCGCGCGTGTCGCGCCCGGCCGCCCCCGCCTCCGCGCGGAAGCACGGCGAGTACGAGCAGAACGCCTGCGTCAGCGTCGAAGCATCGAGGATCTCGTCGCGATAGAGGTTCGTCACCGGCACCTCGGCTGTGGGGATCAGGTAGTACTGCTTCTCCCCCTGCAGTTTGAACAGATCCTCTTCGAATTTCGGCAGCTGTCCCGTCCCCGTCATCGAATCGGCGTTGACCATGAACGGGGTGAGGATCTCGCGATAGCCGCGGCGGGTATGGGAGTCGAGCATGAACGCGGCCAGAGCGCGGCTGAGGTGCGCGGCCGCGCCCAACAGGATCGCGAATCGCGTCCCGGTGATCTTCGTGGCCCGCTCGAAGTCGAGGATGCCGAGGGCTTCGCCGAGGTCCCAGTGAGGCTTGGGAGCGAAATCGAATTCCGGTCTGGCGCCCCAGGTGCGCTCGACGCGGTTGGACGACTCATCGGGACCGACCGGGACGGACGGGTGAGGGACGTTCGGGAAGTACAGCTCGACGTCGCGCAGATTCTGCTCGATGTCGGCGAGGCGGGCGTCGAGCGCTCTGATCTCATCGCCGACTTCCTTCATCGCGGCGATCTGTGCCGAGGCGTCCTGCTTGCCCTTCTTCAGTGCGGCGATTTCCTGGGAAACCGTGTTCCGCTGTGCCTTGAGGGATTCGACCCTGCCGATGGTGCGGCGGCGCTCGCCCTCCAGATCGATGAAGCGATCGAGGTCGACTGTCGCGCCTCGGTCCTGCAGCGCTTTTCGATAATCGTCAGTACGGTCGCGAAGGTACTCACGGGAAAGCATGGGGGGCATTCTAAGCGAGCTGCACCGGTAGGGACGCGCAGCAGAGACTGTCTCAAAAGTCACCGGTATGTGGAGAGCGGACATTCCTGTCCGCAGCGGCCGGACATTCCTGTCCGGCCGCCGGGTGGCCGTGCATCGCTAATTGCTTGTGCCAGTCACGCTGCTCGTTAGCCGACGGACAAGAATGTCCGTCGGCAGCGGACAAGAATGTCCGCTCTCCACCCCTCGGTAACTCAACGGCGGTAGAGACGCGCTGCTGCGCATCCCTACGTTCAATCTCCGAACAGAACCGTGTAATCGAGATCGGTTCCACCGAGCTGCAGGCGGTCGCCGTGTTTCAGGACCGCGTGGTACACCCGGTCGCCGTTGATCCAGATTCCGTTGCGGCTCTTCAGGTCTTCCACCACGTAGCCGTCGGGGCCGCGGTAGACGCGCGCGTGGTGGCCGGACACACCGACGTCGGTCAGTCGGATGGAATTGTCGCGATGTCGTCCCATCGTGTAGACGGCATTGGTCAGGGGGAAGGTTGCCCCCAACGGCTCACCCGCGACGATGGTCAGTTGCGAGACGGTCTGTTTGACGATGTCGCGGTAGGACAGCTTCGCCTCTGACGAGATCAGCAGGTTCGTGTCGTCGGTCGTCGGACCCCGAAGCTCCTTCGCTTCGCGCAGCGTCGAGTCGAATTCCGCCGGCATCTGCCGGATGGTCGCGTCGCCGTCTGGCGCGGCTTCCGCCAGAGGCGCGGTTTCTTCCTTCGCCTGTTCGCTCTCTGTCTCCGACGCTTCCTGCACGGCCTCGATCAGCTTGTTTGCAGAAAGCCCGTACACGACGCGATAAACGGTCAGGACGTCGTCCCCGGCGTCGCGGCAAATCTGCTCCAGCGAACGCTGACCATTGATCATGAAGAGGATCTTCCACTCGTCCACGGTGAGCGTGATCTTCTCGGTATCGGGAGTGCTGACGACGCGGAAGACGACCGAGCTATCGGGCAGAAGGGCCAGGCAGTGCTCCCACTCCTCGATGCGGCGGGCGCCTTCCATGATGAGGTTCGAGAGGTCGATGGAGATCGTGACGGCGTTTACAGGGAGGTCGAAGCCGTCATAGAACGAGAACGCGCCTTCACTCCACATGAAGGCGTCGAACACCACGGAGGCGATCTGCAGCTTCAGGGCGTCGGTCAGCTCGTCCGGGGTGAGGATGCCCTGCTGTACGGCGATGTCGCCGAGGCGGCCGCGGACCGTCACCGACTCGTCGATGATCGCGGCCTGCTCCCGTGTGATCTTCTTGCGCCGAAGCAGCGTTGCACCGAGGCGGAGGCTCTCCTGATTCGAAGCGGCGTAGACGAGCTCACCGCGCCGGTAGAAGACGTACGCCTCGGTGGCGCCGTTGGCGAGCGTGAGCATGCCGGTCATGTGCGACGTGTGCAGAAACGTCAGCACGTCAGCGAGCTTGAACGCCGAAAGACTTCCGTTGAGGACGATGTCGGTCATGCGCTACCGGCTAATTGTAGGCGGGGAGGGCAGTAGAATGCGCGGACCCATGAAAACTGCGGGTCCCCGGCACGCCGTCATGGCCGGTTTTCTCGGCTGGACGCTCGACGCCTTCGACTTCTTCGTGGTCGTTTTTCTCCTCGATACGCTCGCGAAACAGTTCGCCGTCCCGAAGAAGGACATCATCTGGACGCTGACCGCCACGCTGGCCTTTCGCCCCATCGGCGCGGTCATTTTCGGCATGCTCGCAGACCGCTACGGCAGGCGCGTGCCGCTGATGGCGAATGTCATCTACTTCTCGGTCATCGAGCTGCTCTCCGGGTTTTCGCAGACGTACACGCAGTTCTTCATCCTGCGCGCGCTGTTCGGCATCGGCATGGGAGGGGAGTGGGGCGTGGGGGCGTCGCTGGCAATGGAGCAGACGCCCACGAAGTGGCGCGGCGTTCTCTCCGGAATCCTGCAGAGCGGGTATTCGATCGGCTATCTGCTCGCGGCGGTCGCCTCGCGGGCCATCCTTCCTCAGCTCGGCTGGCGATGGATGTTCTGGCTGGGCGCGCTGCCGGCGCTGCTCGCGCTCTACATACGCTCGAAAGTGCCGGAGTCACCGGCCTGGCACGAGCACCGGCTCGGATCCTTCCAGGGGATCGCGCGCGCCGTCGTCACCCACTCGAAAGGCTTCGCCTACCTCGTGCTGCTGATGACGTTCATGATGTTCCTGTCGCACGGCACGCAGGATCTCTATCCCGATTTTCTGAAGCACGCCCACCATGTCGCGGCCACGACGGTGCCGTGGATCGCCATCCTCTACAACATCGGCGCGGTCGTCGGCGCACTGATTTTCGGCCATCTGTCGCAGACGGTGGGGCGCCGGTACAGCATGATCGGCGCGCTGGCCCTGTCGCTCTGCGTGATTCCGTTCTGGGCGTTCGGCGGATCGTTGCTGGTGCTTGCGGTCGGCGCTTTCCTGATGCAGGCCGGCGTGCAGGGGGCGTGGGGCATCATCCCGGTCCATCTGAACGAGGTCGTGCCCGACGCCGTTCGCGGCCTCATGCCGGGGCTGGCGTATCAGCTCGGCATTCTCTTCGCCGCTCCGACCAACTCGATCGAGGACGCGCTGCGCAACCATTTTGGATACGCGTGGGCGCTGGCCGGCTTCGAGATCTTCGTCATCCTCATCCTCACTGTGGTCCTGCTCCTCGGCCACGAGCAGAAGGGGCGGAGCTTTCACTCGGGCGACCTGATGGTGCCGTAGAGGAGTGCGGGCGTCTCGCCCGCCGTCGCCGGGCGTCCGCGCCCGGCGACTCTGACAGGAACGTGTCGGACGTCGAAGCGATCCGGCGCGGGACGCCGGATCGCGGCGGGCGAGCCGCCCGCACTCCTCACGCCACGCTAGCCATCACCGCCCACAGCGAGACGCACGAGATCACGATCCAGAGGGCCACACCCAACAGCAGCGGGCGCGCGCCGACCGCGGCGATGCTCTTGCGTGAGAGCCCGGCGCCGATCAGAAACAGCGTGACGGTCAGTCCGATCTTCGCGAGCGTCGTGAACGCCGTGAAGACGACCGCCGGCGCCGGTACATAGGAGCGGATCATCGAGGCCGCGACGAACCAGAGGATGAACCACGGAACGGAGATGGGCGTGGAGCGTTTGCGGAAGGCCACCGCGGTGGCGATCGTGAGCGGCACGATCCAGAGTGCGCGCGTCAGCTTCACCGTCGTCGCGATCTGCAGCGCTTCAGTTCCGTAGCGCGCCGCGGCTCCCACGACGGAGCTCGTGTCGTGAATGGCGATCGCCGACCAGATGCCGAATTGGGTCTGCGAAAGCGACAGGGCGTGGCCGATCACAGGAAAAGCGAACAAGGCGATGGAGTTGAGGATGAACACCGTTCCGAGCGCCACGGACATCTCTTCGTCGCTGGCGTCGAGCACTGGGCCGACGGCCGCGATGGCGCTTCCGCCGCAGATCGCCGTTCCGGAGGAGATCAGATGGGCGATGGTGGGGTTGACGCGCAAGGCGCGGCCGATCGCGAAGCCGAGCAGCAGAGTGCCGAAGATCGTGGCCGTGGTGAATGCGAGGCCAGTGCGTCCGGCCTCCACGACCTTCTGGAGGTTCATGCCGAATCCGAGGCCGACGACGGAAGCCTGGAGCAGGAGCTTCGTCGCCCTGGCCGTGCTGCGACGATCAAACGGCTGGCCGACGGTCAGCGCCAGCGCCAGACCGAGCGCCAGCGCGATCGGCGGCGATGCCCACGGCGTCAGACAGAAGACGACGAGCGCGACGAAGAGCGCGATGCGGAACGAGTTCTTCAGTGCTGAGTCCTGAGTCCTGAGTCCTGAGTGTGATGCGCTGTCCGGCGTCGCAAGAGGAGCCACTCAGGACTCAGCACTCAGGACTCAGGACTTCTTTGGCTACTTCACATTCGCCTGAGATAGCGTTCCCACTCGCTGCTCGCTGCAGCAAGGCGCGGCATTCTAGCCGAAGAGCGTTTTTCGGCACTCGTTGCTCGATATGCGAAAATCGAGCAACGGAAAGGTGCCCCATGCCCTTTAGCAAGGAAGATGTCGCCAATCTGGCGAAGACGCCGCGCTGCCCGCGCTGCGATCTGAACAAGACGATCGGCCACGCGCTCTGTCGCAGCTGCCGCAGCAAGCTGCCGCAGAACATGCGCATGGCTCTCGAGAAGATCCCGAACAAGGACGCCCGGACGGTGTCGAATGCCCTCCGGCAGGCGGCGAACTACTTCAGCGTCCACTTCCAGTCGGTGCGGAAGTTTGGAGGCGGGAAGAAGCGGTAGCGAGTCGAGCGAGCTCACGCGCCTTGCTGTCCCGTGGCTCCTGTCTTGCGAGCTCTTCCGCGCGCCGCGCCACCTCTGCGCCGCTGGTGTCGTTCTCGAGCGTCTCTCCCCAGATCGCGACGAGGCAGGCCAGACGGTGCCGGCGCGAAGTGTCCGCCCATGGACGCGCCACATCCGACACCCGCAACGCGCTGCGGATCTTCCTCTGGTTCCCGGTCCGCGGGTCGCGGTAGCGCAGTTCGACATTTGCCACGCTCTGATGCCTGCGGAGGCCCGGCCTGAGCTGCACCTCGTACAACGCCGTCACCGACGTGTTGTCGAAGAGCACGGGCTCGGACGACGAGCTGACGTCGTTTCCTCCGATGAGCCGGTGAGAGGCCACGGCGCCGTCCTCGAACACGATCGACAGATGCACGTCTTTGGCGACAGCCGCGGGCGCGATGCCGGATCCCGTCGGCGGGGTGTCGATCGACAGCCGGATCAGGCGAGTGAGATTGCTGAGCGAGACCGGAGCGGGCGACCCCTCGAGGTTGACCGTAACGCCAGCCGGCGTCTCTTCGGCCGAGCCGGCGAAGTAGTTCACCAGGGCCGCGACGTCGACCTGCTTCGGCCGCTCCTGGCGTCCAAGCGCCTCTCTGATGCTCTCGACGGCGGTCGGATCGACGGAGATGCCGAATTGCTTGCGAGGGATCGCAACCGACAGGGGAGTCGAGCTCGAGACCGTGATGGCCGTCGGCCGAGCTGGAGTCTGCCCGAGGACCCCTCCCACGACGGCGTCGACGGCAGCGCTCCGCTCCGCGGCGGCAGTTCTGGCCGCCGCGGTCGCTTCAGCCTTCAACAGCGCCGGCGTTCGCGCCGCGGAATTCGATGACGACTCGGCGACGGCTGCGCGCGATGGCTCCGCGGCGGCAGGGGCAACCGGTGCCGCCGCGACAGCGGCGCCCGTCATGTGTGAAGTGGGCATCGCAGCGAGCGCCGGCGCGGCTGCCGTATCGGCGACCTGCAGTCCGGCAGGCTGCGTTGTCTTTCCAGCCTGGGCGTCCTTGACCTCCGCGACGACGGTTGTCTCCCGCGGCGGCGCGGCAACAACGCGAACCGGCGCCTCGGCGTTGCCCGTTGCCTCGTCCACGGCTGCTGACGGGGTGGAAGCGGGCAGCGTCGCCATATCGCCGCGTCGCGACGTCGGAGCATTCGCCGCTGCTGCCGCCTTTTCGCTTCGGGCTGAAATTGCCGCGGGCGACCGCGATGGCTCCGCAGACCGGGGCAGCAGGCGCGTCGCGACGTATGCGGACGAGATCAGCACGATCAGCGAAGCAGCGATGCCGAGACCGAATGTCGTGCGTCCGCCCGCGCTGCGGCCGAAGAGGGATGCGCCGCCGCGGCGTGCACCCACCTCCTCGGGGATCTGACTCTTGATCCGCTCGGCGAGGCCGGCGGGCGGCTTCGGCACCGAAGTCATGGCCAGCTTCCGCTGCAGATCAGCTTTTCGATTCGAGTTCATTGCTTTGCCTCATCGAGAATCGCCTCGAGCATCGAGAAGGCCTTGTGCAGGCGCTTACGGATGCCCACGGTCGTGATCTTCTCGATTGCCGCGATCTCCTTGACTGCCAGCCCTCCCCAGAAGTGAGCCGTGACCGTGAATCGCAGCTCGTCTGGGAGCTCGAGCACCGCTCCCCGCAGCCGTTCGGCCTCTTCACGGCTCTCCACCACGTCGTCCGCAGCGGGCGCCTCGTCGCGGATTTCGGGAGCGTCGTCTTCATCGAGCGACGCCGTCCTTCTGGGACGCCGGATGTGGTTCAGAAACGTGGTGTACGCGATGCGATATAGCCATGTGAACAGCTGCGAGCGCCCATCGAACCGCGGGAGGGCAGCCCATGCTTTCTGATACGTCTCCTGCGTCAGGTCAGCGGCGAGATCGCTGTCGCCGCAAAGCCGGCAGAGCGATGCGAATACGGCCGCGTAGGTGCGGTCGACCATCTCCTCCGCGGCGGAGCGATCGCCGCCGTGAATTGCGGCAATCAGTCGGCGCTCCTCCTGCCACGGATCCGCGGTGCCGTTGTTCTCCGCCGCTGCGGCCGGGAAGGGCGCCACTTTTGCCACGTCTATTGGACGCATGAGGTGGTGAATTCGAAACTGGTTTATACGCCGGTCGATGAATAAGGTCACGGGGTCACTAGGTCACCAGGTCACGGGGTCACGCGACCTCGCGACCTTGTGAGCCGACCTCATGACCTCGAGACCTCCCAACCTCGCAACCCGTTATCGTCGCGGTAAACTGAATCGATGAAACCTTTCGCTTCGTTGGCGGTGCTCGTTTTACTGGTTGCGAGCTGCCGTCGCATGGAAGAGCCGAACAACTATCCTCAGCAGATCGTGCAATGGCGCGCGGGCCGCGTGAAGCGCCTGAAAGCGCCCGACGGCTGGCTCAGCCTCATCGGTCTGCACTGGCTCGTCGTTGGCGTGAACACCATCGGGTCGGATCCGGCGAACACGGTCGTGCTGAAGGCGAAAGTCCCGCCGCAGATCGGGACAGTCACCGTGGACAAAGGCATTGCCACGCTCGAGCCGAATCCCGCCGCCGGGCTCACGATCGACGGAAAACCGGCCACCGGGCCCGTGCGGCTGATCGCGGACACAGATCCGCATGGGCCGACAGTCGTACAGGTCGCAACGGTCCGCTTCCAGGTCATCAACCGCAGCGGCAAACTCGCGCTGCGCGTCAAAGACAGCGAGAGCGATACCCGTACGCACTTCCGCGGGATCGACTATTTCCCCATCGATGCGAAATGGCGCGTCGAAGCGCGTTTCGAACCGTTCAACCCTCCGCGTACCGTCCGGATCACGAACATCCTCGGCATGACCGAACAGTATCCGTCGCCCGGACTGCTGGCGTTCACGATCGACGGGAAGGAGTACCGCGTCGAGCCGGTGCTCGAAGAAGGGGAGAAGGACTACTTCATCATCTTCAAGGACCAGACGAGCGGGAAGGAAACATACGGGGCCGCGCGCTTCGTCTACGCCGCCCCGCCCGACTCGAACGGCCGGACCGTGATCGATTTCAACAAGGCCTACAACCCGCCGTGCGCGTTTACGCCGTTCGCCACCTGCCCGCTGCCGCCGCCCGAGAACCGGCTGCCCTTCCGTGTCACTGCCGGCGAGAAGAAGTACGCCGGGGGCTACGAATGAAGCGTGTAGCGGGTAGGGGAAGTGCCGGAGCTACATCCCGAGCCGGTTAACGGCGCGAGCGCCAGAGTCGAGAAACGTTCGCACGTTGCGAAGCGGGGAGTTGGGGCGGCACAAGAACCGATCGCCGCAGGCTGAACCGATGACGGTAGGGCACGGCTGCGCCGTGCCGAGCTCCCGTGGGCGGGCGGCCCGCCAGGTTCCCCCGCGCCCTGCGATGACCGGTCCCGGGATGACCGGTCCCCCTGCTTCGATACGTCCTACCCGCTGCTTCTTTCGTCCGCCAGCACTTGCGCGACGCACGCGGAGAGGTTCTTCGCGGTCTGGATCTCGAGGAACTCGTTCGGGCCGTGGGCGTTGCTGCGCGGGCCGAGGACACCGGTGATGAGGAACTGGGTCTCGGGATAGCGCTCGCCGAGCATCCCCATGAAGGGAATCGATCCGCCTTCGCCGAGGGTCATCGGCGGCCGCCCGAAGAAGGCTTTGGACGCGCGCTCGACCGACTGCTCGAGCCACGGCGCCGTGGCGGGGGCGTTCCAGCCGGCTCCCCCCTTCTCCGGATCGAATGTGACGCGCGCGCCGTATGGCGGATCGCTCTCGAGCAGAGTCTTCAGCTTCTTCTCGATGCCGTCGGCGCTGAGCGTCGGCGGCAGGCGCAGCGACAGCTTGAGCGACGTCTCGGGCCGCAACACGTTACCGCCCTGGACGAGATCGGGCATTCCGGCCTGACCGGTGTACGCCAGCATCGGCCGCCACGTGCGGTTCAGCAGCAGATCCACGGGATCCTTGGCCACCGGCTCCATCCCCTTGACCCACGGGAACTGCTTCCACACCTTCTCGCCGAGGACGCTCGAGGTTCGTTTGGTGTCTTCGAGGCGGTTTGCCGGCACGTCGACCCACAGCCACTCCGGGATGATCCGGCCGGTCTCCGGATCTTCGATACGGTTGAGAATCTGCCGGAGAATCCGGAAGCTCGAGGGCACGATGCCGCTGGCGTCGCCGGAGTGGACGCCTTCGGTGAGCACCTGGACGGTGAGGTTGCCGACGATCGAGCCACGCAGTGAGGTGGTCATCCAGAGCTGATCGTAGTTGCCGCACCCGCTGTCGAGGCAGACGATCAGCCGCGGCGTGCCGATGCGTTCCGCGAGTACATCGATGTAAGCGGGAAGGTCGACCGAGCCGCTCTCTTCGCAGCACTCGACGATGATGACGATGCGGGAGTGGGGCGCGCGCTGCTGCTTGACCATCTTGACGGCCGTGACAGCAGCGAAAATCGCGTAGCCGTCGTCTGCGCCGCCGCGGCCGTAGAGCTTGCCGTCGCGGATCACGGGCGTCCAGGCGCCGAGTCCCTCTTCCCAGCCGACCATGGCGGGCTGCTTGTCGAGGTGACCGTACATGAGCACGGTCGATGAGGAATCGCCGTCGATCTCGATGAAAATGAGCGGCGTGCGGCCCTGGAGCTGCTGGACCTCGATCTTGAGTCCGGGGATGTTCTGTTTCTTCACCCAGTCGACGGCCAGGCCGACAGCCTTCTGCATGTGGCCGTTCGTTGCCCACTCGGGATCGTAGAGCGGCGACTGGTTCGGGATGCGGATGTACTGCTGGAGAGTCGGGATGATCGAGTCATCCCACAGCGCGCCGACCGCGGCGCGGATTTCTGCCGTATTCATGGATATCCCCTGACGCCCGAAGAAATTCGGCGCGGAGGATAGCATCGAAGATCCGGTTCGTGCGAAGATATCCATACAGACGGAAATCGGCGACAAAGTCGCCGCGTTCGGCGGCGGTCTCGCGGTAGCGTTCAGTACTGAGTTCGAGTGACGGAATGAGTTTGCATCGCGCCATGACTTTGCAGGTGCCGGCGGGGCCGGAGGATGGACTCGCCAAGGCGGTCCGTCTCGATTCCGTCTCGCTGCCGGTCGCGTCCGGCACCCCGCCGAGCGCGCCGGCGTCTCATGTCAGCCGCCCGTTCGATCCGCGCTCCATCACTCCCGACGAGGTGGAAACGCTTTATATCGAGCATCGGCCGTTGCTCCTGTTCGTGGCCTGCCGCAAGTTTTCGGTCGCTGAATCCGACGCCGAAAACCTGATCCAGGAGGTCTTCCTCTCGCTTCTGCAGACGTGCGCGCGAATCGAAAACGTGCGGGCCTGGCTGGTGGCGGCGACCTGCAACGCCAGCCGCTACTACTGGCGCGTGCAGGGGCGGACCGAGCCGCTGCCGGAAAACTTCGGAACGCGCAGCGATCCCGACTCGCTTGATCTCGCCGATCGTTTCGCCATGCAGATGACAATGCAGCAGGTCCTCGGATATCTGCAGCCGCGCTGTCAGGAGACGCTTCGGCTCCACTACTTCGAGGGGCGCTCGGCGGTGGAAGTGGCGCGGGAGCTCGAAACGACACACCGGTACGCGGAGAAGCTCATTCACAACTGTCTCGCGCGAGCACGTGAGATCTACAAGAGCATCACCGCCGTGAAGCGATGACAAAGGCACAGCATTACGATGACGAGGCGCTGATCGCGCTTCTGGACCGCGGCGGGAGCGGGCTGGTCGCAGCCGACGAGCACGTCGC
>JADGOA010000413.1 GCA_017883215.1 Thermoanaerobaculia bacterium
CGGCACAGACAAGAGTGTCTGTGCCACATTGCGCTACCGCGGCAGGAAGGGAGCTGCGGCAGCGACGGCTGCTCCGGCCTCGACGGCCACGCCGAGCGCGCGAAGGCTCGCTTCGATCGCATCGAGCGACTTCGCGACTTCACCCGCTCCGATGTTTCCCATGTGCCCCAGCCGGAATGCCTTTCCAGCGATCGGGCCGAGGCCGCCTGCCAGGACAACGCCGCGTGCGGCCACCTCTTTGCGAAAGGCTATGTCCGCGACTTCGCTCGGCAACAGGACCACCGACAACGTGTCGGCACGGCAACCGGGAGCGGTGAACAGCGTCAGGCCGGCCGCTTCGAGGCCGGCGCGAACGGCGCGCGCGATCGCCGCGTGCCGCGCGAAGCGCGCCGGCAATCCTTCCTCGTGCACCATGCGCAGGGCCGTGGCCAGCGCCACGATCTCGTTGACGCACGGGGTCGAGTAATAGCGCCCCGGATCCTGCATGATCGGCAGCCAGCGCAGAACGTCCGCGTAATAAGCGGGGACCGAGGAGCGCGAGCGCCTGCGCTCCAGCGCGCGGTCGGAGAAGAGGCAGAGCGCGACGCCCGGAGGAGCACCGATCGCCTTCTGCGGCCCGGTGAGGAGCACGTCGATCCCCCACTCGTCGAATCGCTCGTCGATGCCGGCCGTTGCGCAGACGCCGTCCAGGATCACCAGCTCGTCGCGGCCGCGGAGGAGATCGCAGTAAGCCTCGACGGGCGACGCCGTACCGGTCGAGGTGTCGACGTGAGTGATCGTGACTGCCGCATACGATCCGCTGTCGAGACGCTTCGCGACGTCCGCAGGAGCGACAGCCTCGCCCCAATTCGAGCGGAGGAGATCGCACTCGATGCCGAATGCCGCCGCCAGCTCGGCGAAGCGATCGCCGAAGTACCCGTGAGAGATGACGAGGATCTTCTCGCCGGGCGCGACCACGTTGACCAGCGCCATCTCCATCGCCAGCGTTCCGGCGCCGGCAACGATGAACGGCTGTCCGCTTGTGCTCCGGCAGAGCGTCCGGAAGTCGCGGAGCGCGGAGCGGAAGTCCTCCACGAAGGCGGGAGCAACGTGCGAAACGGTGGGGCGGCTGAGGGCGTCGAGGATGCGAGGGTGGACCGGCGTCGGCCCCGGAATCATGGTCAGCGTTTCGTCGATCAAAGCACGTACCTCTGTCGCTGACCGCCGTTCGCCTGGCGTGGCCGCGGTCGCGGCCACACTAGTCTAAACCGAGGCGAGTCGGACAACAGACCACGAAACAGGACTCAGGACTCAGGACTCAGGACTTTATTTCTGCAGCCGCTTCTCGAGATCCTTCATCTTCGACTCGAGCTGTCGCATCCGCTGCTGCATCTCCGTGCAGTCGGGGAGTTGCTGGAGGTGCTCCATCTTCGTCTTCCATTCGGGGCTGTTGAAGTACTGCTCCATGTGCTTGCCAACGTCTGGGATCTGAATGTCGGGGATGCGGATGTCGAGGTCGCTGAGGTCGATCTCCTTCCGCTCGCGCTCGACCAACGTCGCCGTCGCTGCGGCGTTCACGCCGTCGCGGGAGTAATCGATGCGGACGGCCTCGCCGGTCTTCTTGTTCCGCACCGCCCGGGCGATCTCGACCGGAGAGTCGACGGCTTTACCGTCGACCGCCGTGATGATGTCGCCCACTCGGATACCTGCTTTGGCCGCGGGGCTGTCGGCAACGACCCTTCCGACGAGCACGCCGGCATCCTTGCCGACGCGGAAGTGCTCGCGCAGCTCGGGCGTCAGATCGATCATCTGCAGCCCCAGGAAACCATGCGCCGCCAGAAGGTGGACCATACCGGGCCCGTCGCTGGTGAAGACCTGACCGTCCTTCACGACGACGGTGCGGTGGACCTGCTTCTTGGTTTCCTGGCCGCTGGCGGCGGGAACCATCGCCATGGCGAGCAAAATCGCGGCGAGAGCGCGGCTGATTCTCAACGTGTTCATCAATTCCTCCATGGTTCTAGAAAACGGCATCGTTTGCGATGTGAAGGGAAACCGGCCGCGGCGCGCTGGTCGTTCGTGACCGCTCCTTGAGGCCGACGACGAAGTCGTACGACCCGCTGCTGCCGACGAAGACCCGCGGCTCACGCGCGCTGGAGAGCGCTTTCAGCTCCTCGAGCTCCTTCTGGATCTGCTGCTGCTCGACCCGAAGCTGGTGCAATCGGACCTTCCGCTCGTGCTGGCGAACGCCGATGGCGCCGGAGAGGAGCACGATCGCGCTCAGCACGATGGCGAAGGCGTTCCGCAGATGAGGCCGCGGTCGACGGCGCTGGCCCACGCGAGCGAGCGTCCGCGCCGTGAAGTCGCGGGATGCCGTCTGGTGCGGCAGCGACTCGAGCAGATCAGTAAGCTCGTCGTGGCTCACGTTCAGGCACTCCGTTCCACCAGGGGAGAAGCCGCTTGCGCAGCGCTTCGCGCCCGCGGGCGATCCGCGACTTGACCGTTCCCTCGCTGCAGCCGAGCGAGGCGGCGATCTCCTGATACGACCACCCCTCGACTTCACGAAGGACGACGGCGGCGCGGTAAGCCATCGGCAAGGACTCGAGCGCCGCCGCCACCTCCCGCTGCAACTGCCGCCGCTGCAGCTCGGCCAGCGGCGACTCCTCTTCGCTCGTGCTCTCCTTCCCGCTCCAGAAGCGGAGCAGAAGGACATCGCGCACGCGGCTGCGCACGGTCTCGCTGCGCACGAGGTTCGTGGCGATGCGGAACAGGTAAGGGGCGAGCTTCCCTTCTTCGCGGTACCGCGGCGCGCTCTCGTACAGCCGGACGAACGCCGCCTGGGCGTGCTCCTCCGCGCGATCGCGGTTTCCGGTCAGGTGCGAGAGATAGTTCATCAGAGAGTCTTTGTAGCGATCGACGATCATGGCGAACGCGTCGTGATCGCCGGCGGAGACCCGCGCCATCAGCTCCGCGTCGCTCGGCCGGTCCATCGTTCGTCCTGATCGACTAACCCGCGACTCGCCGAAAGGTTCCATCCCACTGGAGGGACGTGGCGGAGGGTGGAAGGTTTCGGGGATTACTGGCGGCCTGTAATGACACGCGCCAAGCCTGTCATCCCGAGCTGCCGAAGCCGCGGAGCGGCGGAGGACAGCGAGGGATCCCCCGCACTCCCGGGGTGGCGGGGGAT
>JADGOA010000414.1 GCA_017883215.1 Thermoanaerobaculia bacterium
GGAATCGAGGGGGTCAACGCGCTTCGAAGGCCTTCCGAGACGTAGACGAGAGGATCGATCAGCACGAGCCACTTCATCAGGGGAACGGCGTCGAGTCCCCGCCATGGGTAGTAGGTGCAGCCGAACATGATCATCGGCGCAACGATGACACTGAACATCAGCCCGATCTGCTGCGGCGCGATCGCGGTCCCCAGAAAGAGACCGATGGCCGAGAAGGCCGCGCCGCCGAGGATCGTCATGACCACCAGCAGCCCGGCGTTTCGAAAGGTCAGGCCGGGGATGGGTCCCATGATCAGGCGCGCGATGGGTAGAACGAACAGCGACGCGACGATCCCCTGAATGACGCCCGCGGCGATCTTCTCGATCGCCACGAGCTCGTTAGGGATCGGCGCCAGAAGGCGGTCTTCGATCTCCTTCGTCCACCCGAACTCCTGCACCATCGGCAACGACACTGCCTGCACTGCCGAGAGGGTGAGACTGAGCGCCAGAATGCCGGGAAGGATCATGGAGGTGTAGCCGTGGCCGAGGATGCCCATCTTCGGGAGAAGAAATCCGAAGACGATGACGAAGAGCAGCGGTTGCAGCGTAGTACGGACCAGAAAGTACCCGAGCTCGCGCCGGGCCACGGTCACATCGCGCATGAGAAGCGCAGCGAAGATGCGCGCGTACGAGATCGTTCTCTCGTTCATTCGAGCTTCCTTCCGGTGAGGGAAATGAAGAGGGTCTCCAGGCTGGGGCGGGACAGGTGGATGTCGCGGACGGTCATTCGCTGAGTGTCGCCGAGCGCGATGAGCGCAGGAATGGACTCCCCACCGCGCCGGGTGAATACGCGCAACGTCGGTCCGCTGGCTTCCGCCTTCGAGATCCCGTCGACCGCCCCCGCGCAAGCGACGAGAGGATCGGCGGGTGCGTCGAACGTCACCTCGACGATGGTGTCTCCTGGCGCCTGGGCTTTCAGTTGCTGAGGCGTGTCGAGGGCGAGCAATTTGCCTTGATCGATGACGGCCAGGCGGTCGCAGAGCTGGTCGGCTTCCTCCATGTAATGGGTAGTCATGACGATGGTCCGGCCATGTTTGTGAAGATCGCGGAGGATGTCCCACAGCGCGAGCCTCGCCTGCGGATCGAGTCCTACCGTCGGCTCGTCGAGGAACAGCACCTCGGGATCGTGGCTCAGCGCGCGGGCGATCATCAGCCGCTGCTGCTGGCCGCCGGAAAGCGCGTCCACCCTGGCGTCGGCCTTCTCCGTGAGGCCGAGCCGGTCGAGCAACTCATGCGCGCGCCGCCGGGCCTCGGCCGGAACGATGCCGAAGTACGTCGCGTGAAAGACCAGATTCTCGAACGCGGTGAGACTGCGGTCGGGGTTCGGCTGCTGCGGCACCACTCCGATCCGTCGTCTCGCCCGCGTCGGATCGCGCGTCACGTTGACGCCGGCCACGAACGCTTCCCCCGCAGTCGGCCGGACGCGCGTCGTCAGGATGCCGATGGTCGTCGTCTTCCCCGCCCCGTTAGGACCGAGGAGGCCAAAGAACTCTCCCTGCGCGATCACCAGGTCGAGCGAGTCGATGGCCACCACGGGCGGCAGCGGCGGAGCGCCGCGTCTCGCAGAGGGTGCCGGATAGACCTTTCGCAAACTTCGCGTCTCGATGGCATTCATGGTCGAAGCTGCGAATGATCGCACGTTTGCGGCGCGGTTCGGCACGGGCTGCGGAGTTGCTCAGTTACTCAGTCTCTCAGTTGGTACTCGCTCATGAAAACGGCAACTGAGTAACTGAGTAACCAGATGAGCGCAGGGGTTGCGATATCGTCGCATCATGCAACCCGATCCCCCTGCCAAGAGCGGCAAACTGAAGCCGCAGGTCGTCGTCCTGGGACTGGTGTCGCTGCTGAACGACTCGGCCAGCGAGATGATCTACCCGCTCCTGCCGGTGTTCCTGACCACGACGCTCGGCGCATCTGCGCTCATCGTCGGCCTGATCGAAGGAGCAGCCGACGCGCTGGCTTCGATTCTGAAATTCATCGCCGGCGCTCTCTCGGATCGCATGACGCGGCGACGGCCGCTGATCACGAGCGGCTACACGCTGGCCGCGCTGTCGCGCGGGCTCATCGCCGCGGCGCACGTGTGGCCGACGGTGCTTGCCGCGCGGCTGATCGATCGTGCCGGCAAAGGAATCCGTTCCGCACCCCGCGACGCCATGATCGCCGACGTGACGCCGAACGAGCAGCGAGGAAAAGCGTTCGGCTTCCATCGCGCGCTCGATCACACCGGCGCGATCGTCGGGCCGCTGTTGGCCATGCTCCTGCTCGACTGGCTGCACTACGGCGAGCGCACGGTATTTGCCCTGTCGGTGATTCCCGGTCTGATCGGCGTTTTCCTGATCCTGGCATTTCTCAAAGAGCCGCCACACGTGCCGCGTCAGGCGCGCGTAGAGCTGGCCGGGATTGCGGAGCTGCCGCCCTCCTTCTGGGCCGCGATTTCTGCCGTGGCGCTCTTCTCGCTGGCGAATTCGAGCGACGCCTTTCTGCTGCTGCAGGCCCATGTCGCGGGAGTGCCGACGGCGATGTTGCCAGCGCTCTGGGCCGCCCACCACGTGATCAAGGCGCTCTTTTCCACGCGGGCCGGGGCGCTGTCGGATCGGATCGACCGGCGCTGGCTGCTGGTCGTCGGGTGGACCCTGTACGCCGTCATCTACTTCATCTTCCCGTACGCGCATTCGATGACCGCGTTCGTCGTCTTGTTCGTCGTCTACGCCATCCCGTTCACGTTGTCCGAAGGCGCCGAGCGCGCCTGGATCGCCGAGCACGCGCCTGCGGCAATCCGCGGCCGCAGTTTCGGCTACTACTACCTGACCAACGGCGTCTGCGTTCTCGCCGGCACGGCACTCTTCGGCTGGATCTACGACAGGGCCGGCCACGCCGCCGCCTTTCAGGTCGGCGCTTCGCTGGCGGTCGTCGCCGCTGCATGGGTGCTGGTGATGCGCGTCGCCGGCGGGCGCAGTCGTTTCGCGTGAAACAGTACCAAGTGCCGCGCGCTGAGTGCTGAGGGGGCGCTGTGTCATCCCGAGCCGGCGAACGGCCAGGGGCCGATGGAGCGGAAGTGACACTGTCATTCCGAGCCGGCGGAACCCCGGAGGGGTGGAGCGCGGCGAGG
>JADGOA010000076.1 GCA_017883215.1 Thermoanaerobaculia bacterium
AGAAACGTGAGGATGAACAGCCACTCGGAGATTTGGCGATCGGCAACGCTCACTTGCTGCGGGATTGTAGCCGGGACCGCGGCAGCATCACGTTGCCGGCGTGTTCTGCGCCCTGCGGGCGATGCTGACGGCAATGCGACCGGCGATCGCTGCCAGCCCGACTCCCGCCGCGGCTGCGTAGAGTGGAAGGAACGTCACCACGAATCGCGTCCCGACTCCCGGCCCTGCCGAGGCGACGGTGAAGTAGCCGAGCAGCGCCAGGAGGGTCCAGGCGAGATCACGGTCGGTGCGGAACAGGCGCGCCAGGCCGGCCACGGCGCTCACGACCAGGAGCAGCGAGATGGGCATCCAGAAAAGCCGCGCCGTGTCGATGTGCGCACCCTTTGCGGCGGCGATGCTGGAGAGATCATCGACGAACAAGGCGATGAGCGCACTGACCACCACTTCCCCATACGCCACGGGATGCGCAGCGACGATTGCCAGGCCTCGTCGTGTGTAGAAACGGGCGCGCTGTGCATGGTTCATCCGATCGACGTTCCATCCCGCCGCGCGGGCATCGTCGAGCGCCTGATTGATCAGCGGAACGCGCCGATGCAGCGCCTCGCCGTAGTAGCCGAAATTCTTCTGCAGCGCGAACACAGCGGAGGAAACGTCTTTGGTCGAAACCGTCAGCGCGCCGCCCGCCCGATACAGCAGGATGTCTTCGCCTTCGATCGAGCTCACCGTCGCCACACCGGCAGCGCGGTAGTTGCGCCATGCCCAAGCCCCCGGCAGCAGCGCTGCGGCCACGACGAACGCCAGGGCGATGCGCGGGCGTCGGCGAGCGAACAGCAACACGGCGAGGACGATCGGCCCGTACAGCACGATGGGCCGTGTCAGCGTGGCCACGCCGAAAAGAAGTCCGGACGCAACCGCCCAGTCAGCCGCCGATCGCCGCTGCGAGAGATAGAAGCACGCCGCCGCCGCCGCGACCAGTGCGCTCGCCAGCGTCTCCGTGAGCACGAGATTCGCTGTATCGACGACGGCCGGGTGCACGACGAACATCACCGCGGCGGCGAAGGCGGCGACATTCGGAATGACGCGCCCGAGGAGCCGGTGCATCGCCACCGCCACGCCGATGGCCAGCAGATGCTGCAGAGCGACCAGCAGGCGCAGCGATCCCCCGGCGCCGAGGATTCCGGCGATGACCAGCGGATACACCGGGGTGCGGATGGTGTCGGCCATCACCGGCCCGTCCGGAAACGAGTTCGGCGGAACCGAGAAGGCCACGCAGTCGCGCGCGACGAACGTGCCCTCCCGCAGAAGATGCCCGGCCGGCTCGACGTAGCTGGGCGAATCGGGAGATAGCAGATTCCGCTCGCTCAGGAACGTTCGCCCGTGCAGCAGAAGACCGATGGCGACGATGAGGGCTGTCTGCCACCAGGCCCTGGCAACGAAGCGATGCATCGCCGCCATTGTAGGGAACCTAGCGGAATTTCCGATTGAGCCGCTCGCGGGCGACGCCGTCGACGCGGGTCAGCAGCGGCGCCAGCACCTCGCGCTGTTTCGCGATCAGCTGGGCGATACCGCTCTTTGCCAGCGACAGCATGGCCTGCATCTCTTCGTCGCTGAACGTCGCCCCTTCGGCCGTCCCCTGGATCTCGATGAACCGCCCCTTCTCGGTGGCGACGATGTTCATGTCGACGCCGGCCTTCGAGTCTTCGGCGTAGTTGAGATCGAGCACAGGTACGCCGGCCATCATCCCGACCGACACGGCGGCGATCCAGTCCACCACCGGCCAGCTCGGCAGATTGCCGTCGACATAGAGCCGCCCCAGCGCCAGCACCAGCGCGACATACGCACCGGTGATCGAGGCCGTCCTCGTTCCGCCGTCCGCTTGAATGACGTCGCAGTCGATCCAGAAGGTGCGCTCGCCAAGGAGCTCGGGGTTGACGGAAGCCCGAAGGGATCGGCCGATGAGGCGCTGGATCTCCATCGTGCGGCCGCCCTGCTTTCCTTTGGCGGCCTCGCGCTCGGTGCGCTCGGTCGTGGCGCGCGGCAGCATTCCGTACTCCGCCGTCACCCATCCCCGGCCGCTGCGGTAGAGAAAGGGAGGCACCTTCTCCTGAACCGAGGCGGTGCAGATCACACGGGTGTCACCGACTTCGATGAGAGCGGAGCCCTCGGCGTGCTTCACGAAATGCGGGGTGATGACGACGCGGCGCAGCTCGTCTGCTACGCGGCCGTCGGGACGTACTTTTGATGTGGGGGTCGTGCTACTCATGGGGGGCGGAGCATAACGCACGCGGCATTGGAGCGGATAGCGAAGTGGTCACGAGGTTGCGAGGTCACGAGGTTGCGAGGCGCAGCGGTTGGAAGCCCGGAAACCTCGTGACCTCGTGACCTCGCGACCCCGTTCTCATGCCAGCACCTTCTCCTCGATCAGAGCGCCTTTCGGCACGACGACGATACCGGTATCGGTGACCGTGAACCGCTGTCTGTCGAGCTCGAGGTCGTAGCCGATCGTCGTGCCGGCGGGGATCTTCACGCCCTTGTCGATGATGGTGCGGCGGATCTTCGAATGGCGGCCGATATCGACCCCGTCCATCAGAATCGATTCGTCGATGTCGGAGTAGGAGTGGATACGCACGCGTGGATGCAGCACGCAGCGGTTGATCGTTCCGCCGGAGATGATGGTCCCGTCGGAAACGAGCGAATCGGTAGCGATCCCGATGCGCTGCGACTTCGAATCAGCGAAGACGAACTTCGCCGGCGGAAGGTTCATCGGCGCCGAAACGATCGGCCACTGCGGGTTGTAGAGGTTGAACGCCGGCGTGACCGACACCAGGTCGAGGCAGGCCGCAAAATACGAGTCGATGGTCCCCACGTCGCGCCAGTAGCCGCGGTTGTTCTCCGCCTCTCCGGGGATGAAGTTCTTGGCGAAGTCGTAGGCGCGCACGTTCATCCGCGGGTACATGTCGGGGATGATCTCTTTGCCGAAGTCGTGCGCGGAGTCCCGCAGCGCGTTGCGCTGCAGGACGTCGATCATGACGCTGGCCTTGAAGATGTAGTTGCCCATAGAGGCCAGCACCATGTCGGGCCGTTCCGGAATCGTCTTGGCGCCGCTCTTCGGCTTCTCCACGAATCCGATCACACGCCAATCGGCGTCGACTTCGACGATCCCGAAGTGATGCGCTTCGCTCACCGGGACGGGGATCGTGGCGATGGTGAGGTCCGCGTCGTTCGCCAGATGCTCCTGCAGCATCTGCATCACGTCCATTTTGTAGATGTGGTCGCCGCCGAACACGCAAACGTACTCCGGCTCCTCGTCGAAGATGAGCTCGAGGTTCTGGAACACGGCGTCGGCGGTTCCGCGGAACCAGAAGGGCCCCTTGCGCATCTGCGCGGGCACGACGTCGACGTACTGGCCGATCTCCGGAACGAGCCGCCACGTCCGCGTGATGTGCTCGATCAGCGAGTTCGACTTGAACTGCGTCAGGATCTTGATCTTCAGAAAACCCGAATTGACGAAGTTGTTGATGACGAAGTCGATGATCCGGTATCGGCCTCCGAATGGCACCGCCGGCTTGGCGCGGTCGCGGGTCAGCGGATAGAGCCGCTCGCCCATGCCGCCGGCGAGAATCATCGTCAGGACGTTGTGCCGGGCTAGTGTTCCGTACATGACCTTGCTTGATTCTTATACTTGGTCGACTCCCGAAGCAATTCAGCCGCCAGAGAGAACCAGTCCTGAGTCCTGAGTCCTGAGCCCTGAGTGGTCAGTTCTCGCCGAGGCGGCGCAACACCAAGTCTGAGCGTGAAGCGCGAGTTCGTTACTCAGGACTCAGGACTCAGGACTCAGGACTTCAACGTGGAGCGGCACCCCGCGTGCGTATACTTTGCGCTGAATGGCCGGCAAGGACTACTACGACCTCCTGGGCGTGAAAAAAAGCGCTACAGACGACGAGATCAAGAAGGCGTACCGCAATCTCGCCAAGAAGTACCACCCCGACCGGAACAAGGGGAACAAGGACGCGGAGAACAAGTTCAAGGAGTTCTCCGAGGCCTATGCGGTTCTCAGCGACGCCGAAAAGCGCGCGCAGTATGACCGGCTGGGGAGAGAGGCGTTCTCGTCCGGCGGAGCCGCCGGCGGGGCGAACCCGTTCGCCGGCTTCGACTTCTCGCAGTTCTCCGAGCAGTTCGGCGGCGCGCGCGGCGGCGCGCGGCGTGGAGGAGGCGCACGGCGCCAGAGCGGCGGATTCACGGACATCTTCTCGGATCTGTTCGGCGGCGGCGCAACCTATGAGCCCGGGCCCCAGAGAGGCAGCGATCTCGATGCCGAGCTGACCATCGACTTCCGGGACGCAGTGCTCGGCACGACCATGGATCTGTCGATGGGGGGACAGGCGATCAAGGTGAAGATCCCGGAGGGCGTCGCCGACGGCCAGCGCATCCGGCTGCGGGGAAAGGGCACTCCCGGCCCGATGGGCAGCCCGGCCGGCGACCTCAACGTCCTCATTCACGTCCGGCCCCATGCATTCTTCGAGCGGCGCGGCGACGACATCTACATCGAGCTGCCAATCACCATTCCGGAGGCGATCCGCGGGGCCGAAGTCGAGGTGCCGACGATCCACGGGCCCGTCCGCGCGCGCATTCCGTCGTCAACGCAGGGCGGGCAGACATTCCGCATCAAGGGAAAAGGGGTGAAGAAGAAGGGCAAAGAGAGCGGATACGGCGATCACTACTACAAAGTGCAGATCGCCGTTCCGAAACACGTCGCCCCGGAAGTGGTGGAGAAGATCGAGAACGCCTACGACGAGAATCCGCGCGCGAATCTGAAGGCGCAGTTGTGATCGGTCACCGGTCAAACACACATGTCCCACGACCACGCAAACACAGCAGGGCCAATCAACGCGCCCCCGACGCCGCCGAATGTCCCGCCCGGACGCATCATCGTCATCGGGGACTCGCACATCGGCCTTTCGGACGGATGCGCGAAACCGGTCGTGGCCTGGATCGGCCGGCTGCAGGCGCTCGCACCTCGCGCGCTCTACCTCAACGGCGACCTCTTCCACTACCTCATCGCCCATCCCAAGTTCGTCACCTCGCCGGTCGACGAGGTGTTCGACCGCCTTCGTGCCCTGCGCGACAGCGGGATTTCAATTCATTACGTGGAGGGGAATCGCGATTTCTTTCTGAAGGGATCGTTCGCAGAGCGCTCCGTGACGGACGTCGCCATGGAGTACGAAGTGCATGCCGGGGACCGGAAGTACCTCATCGTGCACGGTGACATGATCAACGACCGCGACTGGCCCTATCGATTCTGGCGCCGGGCATCGAAAAATCCGGCGTCGAAGTTCGCGATCAACCTCATCCCGAAGAAAGCCGCGCGCAATTTCGTCGACTCGGTCGAGCAGCGGCTGTCGACATCGAACTTCAAGCACAAGTCGCAGCTGCCGGTCGAGCTGATGAAGCGCTATGCGAAGAGCCGCGCCGCCGACGGCTACACGAACATCGTCTTCGGGCACTTCCACGAGAAGCGCATCATTCCCGCCGATGCGGTGACCGTGACGATCCTTCCGCCGTGGTACGAGGCGGGGGAAGCGATGATCATCGATCCGACCTCGGGGGAATTCGATTTTGCGCGGATCTGAGACGGGGGGTCGGGGCTCGGGGGTCGGGGGTCAGGAGAGCGGACGCTGCGGAAAAAGAGCGCCGATCTCCCGACCCCCGACCCCTGACCCCCGACCCCTCCCACCGTCATGATCGTCACCTTCCTCGGCACCGGCACTTCTACCGGCGTTCCCGTCATCGGATGCCACTGCCGCGTCTGCACATCCGACAATCCGAAGAACAAGCGGCTGCGGCAGTCGGTGAAGATCGAGGAGGGCGGCAGGACCTGTCTGATCGACACCACTCCGGACCTTCGCCTCCAGCTCCTCCGCCACCCCATCGCGCACCTCGACTTCATCCTCTTCACGCATTCGCACGCCGATCACATGATGGGGCTCGACGACATCCGTCCGTTCAACTTCCACCAGCGCGAAACGATTCACGCCTATTCGAACGCCGGGACGGCCAGGGCGATCCGTCGCGCGTTCAGCTACATCTGGGACGATCGCTCGCAGGTCGGCGGCGGGAAGCCGCAGCTCGACCTGCATGAAGTCGACGCCCCGTTCTCCGCATCCGGCATCGACGTCGTCCCGATCCCAGTCATCCACGGCGATTGGACGATCCTCGGATTCCGCATCGGGAAATTCGCCTACATCACCGACACGAACGGCATCCCCCGCCAGTCGATGCGCCTCCTCGAGGGGGTGGAAGTCCTCGCCCTCGACGGCCTCCGCCCGGCCCCGCCGCACCCGACGCACTTCACCATCGGCGAAGCGGTCGAGGCGGCCGAGATCATCCGCCCCCGCGAGACCTGGCTGATCCACCTGACCCACGACCTCGATCACGACTCCTTCGACGCCACCCTTCCGCCGGGCATACGACTGGCCTACGATGGGCTGCAGGTGGAGATTTGAAGCAGACCGCAGACCGCAGACCGCAGACCGCAGACCGCAGACCGCAGACCGCAGACCGCAGAAAGAGCGAATCACGGATAGGTTCAAAGCGAGAAAAAAACACTGTAATTAATCCGCGGGTTTAGCATTCGTGGCTCCGCGGTCTGCCGTCCGCGGTCCGCGGTCCGCGGTCTGATTTCAAGAGATGAAACTCATCCCACATCTCTCCCGCGTTGATGCCGCCGTCACCGTGCCGGCATCGAAGTCGTACTCCGTCCGGGCCCTGCTCCTGGGCGCCATGGCAGAGGGGACGACCAACGTCACGAACTGCCTCGACGCGGACGACACGCGCTACACGGTCGAGGCGTTGCGCACGCTCGGCTTCGACATCTCCGGCAGCGTGCGCACTGGCGTGACCATCGGCGAGCGCCTCAGCATGTCGGCGAACGAAGTGCCGGTGTTCGTCGGCAACGCCGGGACGCTGATGCGCTTCCTCACGGGATGGCTGGCGTTCACTCCCGGCCGGTTTCTGCTGCACGGCGAGGAGAGGATGCATGAGCGCCCCATTGGCGATCTGGTCGATGTCCTGCTCGGGATCGGCGCCGAGGTCGAGTACGCCGGGAGGGAAGGCTATCCGCCGCTTCGAATGCGGGGCAAACGTATGCGGGGCGGCTTCGATGTCGAGATCGCCGCCGACACCTCGAGCCAGTTCGCCTCGGCACTGATGCTCGGCGGCGCGACCGTGCCGGCCGGCATCACTCTGCACCTCCGCTCCGTCGCCTCCGCACCCTACATCGCCATCACCGCGGACATCCTTCGCGCGTTCGGCGCAGCGGTCGAGCAGGACGGCAGCACCATCCGCGTTCGCGCTTCGAAATTGCGCCGCGACGAATACCGCGTGGAAGGCGATTACTCGTCGGCTTCGTACTGGATCGCAGCGGCCGCAGCCACCGGCGGGGTGATGCGAATCGCCGGGCTGGAGGAGCAGTCGGCGCAGGGCGACGCGAGGTTTCTGGCGATCGCCGCGGAGATGGGCTGCGGCGTGGAATGGCGGGACGGGGTCTGCATCGTCCGCGGAGGCGAGTCGCTGCGCGGCGGAACATTCGACTGCAACGCCACCCCGGACATCGTTCCGACGCTCGCCGCGATTGCACCGCTGGCCACCTCCCCCGTCGAGATCGTCAACGTGGCGAATCTCCGCGTCAAGGAATCCGACCGCCTGGCGACGGTCACGGCGGAGCTGAAGAAACTCGGAGCGACAGTCGAAGAACGCACCGACTCTCTGCGCATCGAGCCCGGATGGAATGCCGGACCCGTCACGATCGAGACGCACAACGATCATCGCATCGCCATGTCGTTCGCTATCGCCGGTCTCGCCCGCGGCAACGTCACGATCGCCGGCGAGCAGGTCGTCTCGAAGTCCTATCCCCGATTCTGGAAGACCCTGGACGAAGTGATTGCGGCAAGTTAGGGGGCACTGCGCACTTGATAAGATACGGGGCGCCGATGGACGCCGGCTCTATGCCTGACGCCGAGCAATACTGGAGCGTGCGGCGCCGGCGCGCCCGCTGATCATGCCCACCTGGTATCTGTTTCTGGCCCTGGCGTTCATTCTCGCGAACGGCTTCTTCGTCGCCGCCGAGTTCGCCATCATCAAGGTGCGGCCGACCCAGCTGGCGGAGCTGGCCGCCGGCGGCAGCAGCCGCGCCCTGATGGCCCGCCGCATCGCCAAGCACATCGACGACTACCTCTCCGCGGTGCAGGTGGGGATCACCTTCGCCTCCCTGGCTCTCGGCTGGGTCGGCGAGCCGGCTCTCGCTCGATTGATCTATCCGCTGCTCGAGCGCGCCGGGGTGTTCGCCGTGCCGCTATCCCACTCCATCTCCGCGTCCATAGCGTTCATCATCATTTCGTCGCTTCACATCGTCTTCGGCGAGCAGGTGCCGAAATTCCTGGCCATCCAGAAAGCGGTGCCCACTTCGCTCTGGACCGCACACATCCTCCACGGTTTCTACGTCGTCACCTATCCTGTGATCTGGGTACTGAGCAACGTCACCAACATCTGCCTGCGCCTCATCGGCATTCCCTCGACCTCCGAAGGCGCGGCCGTCCAGTCGCAGGAAGAGCTGCGGCTGATCATCGCCAGCTCCGAGAAGGCCGGCATTCTCTCGGAGGAGAACCGCGAGATCATCGAAGGGGTCTTTCAGTTTTCGAAGCGCACGGCCAAGCAGATCATGGTCCCGCGCACGGACGTCACGCTCCTCTCGACGACCCGGTCGATCGAGGCCAATCTCGAGACCATCCGTACGAGCCGCCACACGCGTTACCCGCTGTGCGACGGCACTCTGGACCAGACCGTCGGGCTGATTCACGTGAAGGACCTTCTTCTCGCGCAACTGCGGGGCCCGGGGCGCTCGCTGCTGGAGCTCAGGCGGGAAATCCTCTTCGTCCCGGAGAACAGCACCGTGGAGACGCTGCTGTCGCAGTTCATCGAGCACAAGACACACATGGCGGTGGTGCTCGACGAGTACGGAGGAGCATCCGGAATCGTCTCTCTGGAGAACATTACCGAGGAGTTGTTCGGTCAGATCCAGGACGAATTCGACCGCGAGCGGCAGGAGATCGAACCGCTGGGCAACGGCCGCTATCGAGTGCGCGGCGATTACCTCATCGAGGACCTCGCCGATCGGCTGAAAATCGACGTCGGAGAGCCGGCAGAAGAGACGATCGGTGGCTACGTCCAGGCGCGGATCGAACGCGAAGTCGCCCCCGGCGACACCTGCATGCTCGGCAATCTTTCGATCACCGTGGTCGATGCAGAACGCTTTCGCGTCCGGTGGGTGCTCGTCCAGGCGCCGATGCCGGTGGCGATCGACGACGAAGCGAGTAGCGAGTAGCTCGGCCTACCTCAAACCGTTCTTCGCGTGGTTCCTGCTCAACGCTTTCTCGTGGAAGGCCACGACGATGTCGCGCACTTCGGCGGGTTCGTCGACCACGTGAATGTTGGTGACGTCTTCCTCGACGATGTTGTTCGCGGTGAGGACCATGCGCCGCAGCCAATCCACCATGCCGCCCCAGTACTCGCTGCCGAAGAGGATCACCGGAAAATCGGAGATCTTCTTCGTCTGGATGAGGACGAGCACGCCGAAGATCTCGTCGAGCGTTCCGAATCCTCCCGGGAAGGTGATGAAGGCCTCCGAGTACTTCACGAACATCAGCTTGCGAACGAAGAAGTAGCGGAACGTCATCGCCTTGTCGACGTAGGCGTTGAGGAATTGCTCGAAGGGCAGCTCGATGTTGCAGCCGATGGAGAGGGCACCTCCCTGCCGGGCGCCTTTGTTCGCCGCCTCCATGATGCCGGGCCCGCCGCCGGTGATGATGGCGAAGCCGGCCTGGCCGAGGAGCTCGGCAGTCTTGACGGCTGCGTGGTAGTAGCGATCGGTGAGCTTGGTGCGGGCGGAGCCGAAGATCGATACGGCCGGATAGACGTCTGCGAGATGCTGGAAACCGGTGACGAATTCGCTCTGGATCCGAAGCACGCGCCACGTCTCGCTCTGCAGCATCTCCTCGCGTGGGGGGCGATCGAGAAGCTTTCG
This sequence comes from Thermoanaerobaculia bacterium, assembly GCA_017883215.1. GTDB lineage: Bacteria > Acidobacteriota > Thermoanaerobaculia > Gp7-AA8 > Gp7-AA8 > JAJXWV01. The sequence goes on from JADGOA010000076.1 coordinate 10,079, forward strand.
ATCTTCGAGCAACTCGCGCGGCTGCGGCGGGATGTGGACGGCAGGCTCGTTTTTCTTTTCTTCGGCCATGGGCGCGAATTGTATGCGCCCTGACGGAGCGAGCAGCGTGCAGCGGTTAGGGACCCTCCCCGTACCCACCACCCGCTACCCGCTGCACGCTACCCGCTTGTATGCTTCTCTCATGGCGTACTTCCTTGGGGTGGACGGCGGGGCGTCGAAGACGGCGGCCATTGTCACAGATGAGGGCGGCACGGCGCTCGGCACCGGGCTGGCGGGTGGATCGAATCACCTGCGCGTCGGCATCGAGGCGGCCACGCGCAATATCGAACGCGCCGTGAACATCGCCCTGGTCGAAGCGGGGATGCCGATCCGCGAGGTCGAGTACGCCTACTGCGGCATCGCCGGGTCCGATCATCCCGATCACCACGAGCGGGTGGTCGACGCGCTCAAAGTCTTCTTTCCGCGGGGCAACTTCATCGTCGACACCGATGCACGCATCGCTCTGACCGGCGCCGTCGGATTCGACAGCGGCGTGGTCATCATCGCCGGCACCGGCTCGGTCGCGTTCGGCCGCAATCTCGAGGGCGGCGAGGCACGTGCCGGAGGTTGGGGACCCATCATCGGCGACGAGGGAAGCGGCTACGCCATGGCCCGGGACGGCCTGGCAGCCATCGTGCGCGCATACGACGGGCGCAATCCGAAGACGATCATGAGCGACATCCTCTGCCGCGACTACGGCATGTGCAATCCGGGTGATCTGCCGCGCTTCGTGTACGCCACGACGACTCGAACCGACGACATCGCTCGCTTCGGCAAGATGGTCATCGAAGCGGCGAGCGGCGGCGACGCCGTGGCCAACCAGATCATCGAGCGCGCCGGCCACGAGCTCGGACAATGCGTCCTGGCGGTGGCGCGGCGGCTGGCGCTCACGAACGATCCGTTTCCGGTCGCCTACGTCGGCGGCGCCTTCCACGCCGGCGACCTGCTGCTCGACCCGATGCGCAAGGTCATCAATGCCGAAGCGCGCGGCGCGCATGTGGGCCCGCCCCTCCACACACCCGTCGAGGGGGCCGCGATGATGGCCATCCGCGCGGCGAAGGTGGAGCGCGCCGCGAGGGCGTGAACGAGGAGTTGCTCAGTTGGTCACCGCAGGGCACCAACTGAGTAACTGAGCAACTCCGTCCCCTGTTATCGTTCCCTCCGTGCGCCGCCTCTCCCGCCATGCCGCGACGCTGGGCCGGTTTCTGCGCGAACAGATCTTCGTCGTGGTCAGCGGTGCGATCGCGGCGGGATTTCTGATGACGGGTCGCGTCACGCCGCGCGCGGCCTGGCGTGCCACCGACGTCGATCTGCTCCTCGTGCTCTTCGCGCTGCTCGTCTCGGTGGAGCTGCTGCGCGAATCGGGCTGGCTCGACTTCGCCGTCGCCAGGACCGTCTCGCGTTTCCGGACGACACGCCCGTTCGCCCTGACGATGCTCGCCATCAGCGGAGCGTCCGCGGCGCTCGTGACGAACGACGTGACGCTGTTCGTCGTCATCCCGTTCACCGTTGCCGCCAGCCGCATGTCGTCATTCGACGTCGAAGACGCCATCGTCCTCGAAGTGATCGCCGCAAATCTCCTCGGCTGCCTGCCCCCTCTCGGCACCCCCCAGAACCTCTTCGTCTTCCACCGTTCCGGCTGGACGGCGGCTAAGTTCGGCTCCACGATGCTGCCGTTCGTCGCCGTCAG
>JADGOA010000415.1 GCA_017883215.1 Thermoanaerobaculia bacterium
CTTGCTGGGCAAGAGCAGCAGAAGTTAGCAGCACCAACGAGAAAATAATGAGTGGCCTGACGCGCATGGATCCACGGATCATACACCTGCCAATTTGGGAGGCTGACGATAACCGCGTCGCCCAACTATGTATTAAGTCTGACCCACTCCATCCACATCCAGATGAAAATCTCTAGAAGTATATATCCCCATCTGATCCTGGATATCTACGGCTCTGGCCTCGACCAGCACGCGATCCGCTCTTCAATGCCCAGTTGAACCACGGCGTGAAACGGAATCCGCCACAGCTTTGTCGCTCGATCCCACGTGCCACCTGCCGCCCGAACCTGGTGGCGCATCGCCTCTTCAGAGCGCGTTCGCGGCCCGGTCTGAGCTGCCGATCACCTGATGGCGATCGCTTCGATCTCCAGAAGCAGATCGCGGCGGCAGGTGTCGCTCTCGACAACGAGCAGCGACGCGGCGGGAAAAACCGACTGGAGCGGTGATGTCATCGCTTCGGCCTTCGCATCGCGTCTGACGTAGACCTTCAGCGCCCGGACCGCGTCGGTGGTCGCGCCGCTCTCGGTCACGATGCGTTCGAGGTTTCGAATCGTCTCTTCGAGTTGGGCCGTCGTATCGCCTAAGTGCCGCGTCTCGTGGCCCACGACGCTGGCGGTGCCGGAGATGAACGCGATCTCATCGCCGCCAAACCGCGCCACGGTCGCTCGCGCGAACGAGGGGCTCCGCAAACCGAACTCGCGCGGATAGTTGTATGCGCTCACCTGCCGCGGATTCTCGACCTGCCGTCCCGCCGATCGCGAAGCGACGAAATAGACCGCGAGCTCTCCGTCGACCATGCCGACCGCGCTCGCGGATGGGAATTCGTGATTCTGCAGCTTCGCCGCGGTGAGCGATTCGTGGCGGCCGGCGCAGAAGTGCTTGTATCGCTCCGCGTCACCCGCGCCCGAATTGATGTCGCGGACGTGATTCCATACGCGGAGCAGGAACGGGTACCCTTCGCCGCGCGCGACGCGGACGATGGCCTCGTACGTTTTCCGCGCCGCGGCCTCGATGTCGCTGTCGTTCGAAATCACCGCGCCGATCAACACCTGCCCGTTGTGCGCAAATGCGATTCCGCTGCGCTCACCCCGCATCACCGGAACAGGCGACCTCCAGACTTCCGTCTTCGCCGCGCCGAGCGACGGCAGCGCAACCGTCAGAACACCCTCCGAGAGCGACGTCGAACGACCGAAGCGCACGAGCCCGAGGACACGGTCGTCGAGCGATCCGTTTTCGAGGTACGCCGGAAGAAGCGGCAGCATGCAGCGCGCATTGTCGCTTAGGTCGGGGGCGGCATCCAGTGATGCGGAGCGCGATTGGGGGTCGGAGGTCGGGGGTCGGAGGTCGGGTGCGAGATCGGACGTTCTTGCGTCCGACCCCCGACCCCCGATCCCCGACCCCTGTCATACAATCCCGTTTTTCGCATCGATCCAGAGGAGAATCCATGAAAACCGTCATCCGCAACGGCCGCATCGTGACCGCAGTCGACGACTACGACGCCGACATCCTCATCGAAGGCGGCAAGGTGGTGATGATCGCCAAAGCGATCGCCGTCGACGCCGACCGCGTCATCGACGCGAAAGGGCGGCTGGTCATCCCCGGAGGGATCGACCCTCACACGCACATGGAGCTCCCCTTCGGCGGCACGTCCGCGTCGGACACGTTCGAGACCGGCACCCGCGCCGCCGCGCATGGCGGAACGACCACCATCATCGACTTCGCCGTTCAGGGCAAAGGGCAGGCCCTCAATCAGGCGCTCGATGGCTGGTTCAAAAAGGCGGAAGGGAAGACGTCGATCGACTACGGCTTCCACATGATCTGCACCGATCTTCCCGACGAGCGCCTCCCGGAGATGAAGGAGCTCATCCGGCAGGGAGTGTCGAGCTTCAAGCTCTTCATGGCCTATCCCGGCGTCTTTCTCGTCGACGACGCCACGATCTACAAGGCGATGCTCACGACCGGGGAGGCCGGCGGGCTGATCTGCATGCACGCGGAAAACGGCGTGGTCATCGACGCCATCGTCAAGCGCGCGCTGGCGGAGGGGAAGACCGCGCCGAAGTACCACGCGCTGACCCGTCCGACCAAGGCGGAGGCGGAGGGCGTGCACCGCGCCATCGCTCTCGCCGAGATCGCGAACACGCCCGTCTACATCGTCCATCTCAGCTGCGATGACTCCCTGCAGGAGGTCACGCGCGCCCGCGACAACGGCACGCCCGCGTATGCCGAAACGTGCCCGCAGTACCTGTTCCTCGACTCCAGCGTCTACGAACAGCCGGGATTCGAAGGGGCCAAGTACGTCATGACCCCTCCGATCCGAGAGAAGTGGAACCAGGAGAAGCTGTGGCGCGGACTGCAGTTCAACGATCTGCAGGTCGTCTCGACCGACCACTGCCCGTTCTGCTTCAAGGAGCAGAAGGAGCTCGGCCTCAACGACTTTTCGAAAATCCCGAACGGTGGCCCGGGCGTGGAGGATCGCATGAGCCTCGTCTACAACGGAGGGGTAGCCGGCGGAAAGATCTCCCTGAACCGCTTCGTCGAGATCGTCTCCACGTCGGCCGCAAAAATTTTCGGGCTCTTCCCGCGCAAAGGAACGATCGCCGTCGGCTCCGATGCCGACATCGTCATCTTCGATCCGGATGAAGAGAAGACGATCAGCGCGAAGACGCACCACATGAACGTCGACTACTCGGCCTACGAAGGGATGAAGGTCCGCGGCGTGACCAAGACGGTGCTCTCACGCGGCGAGCTGGTCATCGAGGAAGGGAAGTATGTCGGCAAGCCCGGTCACGGCCAGTACGTCAAACGCGGTCTGTTCAATTCGCCGCGGTGACGAGTCCTGAGTGCATTCGCGACGTTCTCCATCTGCGAGCGGATGTGCGGAAATCGAATTCACCACAGAGGCACAGAGAGCACAGAGACTGTTCCTCTGCCTTTCTTTCTCTGTGCTCTCTGTACTACTAACGTCGAAAATCTTCGCGGCGCACGAGGATTTCTCAGAATCGCCGACTGACCGAGGCGATGTCGTGGCTCGGTCCCCTCGCCCCGCGGCGCCACCCGTTCAGTCACGCGAACCGAACGTCCGCGGGGCGAGGGGATGAA
>JADGOA010000416.1 GCA_017883215.1 Thermoanaerobaculia bacterium
CTGATCCTGATGCGGGGCGGACTTCGCGAAGCTCCGCTCCGGTCGATGGCCGAGATGCACCTCGCATCGACGCTGATGCTCGGCTATTTCGTGTCGCTGACGATGCTCGCTCTCAGGCCATACTTCCGCGTTCAGGCGAGCCGGATCCTGGCGCTGCTCGTCTTCCTGCCGCTTCCGCTGATGCTTCTGATCGTCGCGCAGGAGATGTTCGTCCGCGCGTCGGTGGCTCCTGTTCCGGCGAGCAGCCCCGCCCTCATCGTCTTCTTAGCCGTCCTGTCGGTTCTCTTCTTCGCCATCTCTCTGCACTGTGTTCGCCACCGTTATCTCTTCCTGGAGATGACGAACCTCCGCGAGCTGCTCGACAGCCGCGTCGATCCCGCCGCGCGTGCCACCCGCCGCACCATCGGCGGCGTAGTGTTCGATTCGTAAGAGGCGGCAGGCGACTTCAACGACACGTTGAACGTCGAGACTTCCGACGGTGCTTCCGCGGTCCAGCTGCTCGGCAAAGATTGATAAACTCTCCCCGATCCCATGACTGAACCGATCCAGGAAAGGCGTCACGGCGAGCGCGTCGTTCTTTCACCGCCCCTCACCGGCCGGATTGAGGGTGCTGCGGTGACGATGGTCGACCTCGGAATCCACGGTGCGCGCGTTCGGCATGAGGGAGAGATTCCGGCGAGCGACACGTCCAGGCTGTCGTTCGAGTGGGACGGCGACGAGATCACCCTCGACTGCCATGTCGTTCGATCGGACGTTCACCCCGACCTGGAAGCCGCCGCCCCGAACATCTTCGAGAGCGGCGTACAGTTCACTCATCCGGAGCAGGGGACCTCGCGCTTCCGGCGGATGCTCGAGGTTCTGGCCGAGCGCGAAGAGATCGAGCATCTCAAGACCCTGGTCGAAGCGTCGAAGCTGATCAACTCCTCGATCGAACCGGACGCGCTCTTCGCGTCGATCCTCACCGTGGCCCGCAAAGAGCTCGGCGTCGAAGCCGGCTCGCTCTATTTCGTCGACAACGAGCGGCAGGAAATCTGGGTGAAGACTGCCGACAACACCGCCGGGCGCGAGCTGGCCGCGGGCAGTTCCGGCGTGGCCACGACGACGATCCGCCTTCCCTTCGGTCGCGGTCTCGCCGGCACAGTCGCTGCCACGGGGCGGGAGATCATCCTCCATGATGCCTATGCCGACCCGCGCTTCGACCGCTCGTTCGACCAGCGCACGGGATTCCGGACGCGTTCGGTGCTGTGCGTCCCCATCCGGAACAAGGAATCGAAGGTCGTCGGGGTGCTGCAGCTCCTGAACAAGACGCAGGGATCGTTCGGCGAAAAGGACCTGAGATTTCTGGCTGCCATCTCCGATCACATGGCCATCGCCATGGAAAACGCCAGGCTTCACCTCGAATTGGTGGAGAAGGATCGCATGGAGCGCGAGCTGCAGCTCGGCCGCGAGATCCAGAGCCGCCTCTTTCCGTCCTCGCCGAGCGACATCTTCGAGACGACGGTAGTGGCGATGTGCCATCCCTGCTACGAAGTGGGCGGCGACTACTACGATTTCATCGAGCTGCCGAATGGCGACCTCGGCCTGGCCATCGGCGATGTGTCAGGCAAAGGGGTGGCCGCGGCGTTGATCATGTCGAGCGTTCAGGCAGCGCTGCGCGTGGCCTCGCCGATCGAGCCCGATCTGCCGAAGCTCGTGGCCCGGCTCAATGCGCTGCTGTATCGGATGGCTCGAGGCCGCAAATACGCGACCTTCTTCTTCGGCCGCTACGATCCGCGGACAGGAGAGCTGCACTACGTCAACGCAGGGCACAACCCGCCGTTCCTCTGCACGCCCGACGGTCTGAAGCCGCTGGACTCGACGGGCCGGCCCATCGGGATTCTTCCCGACAGCTCGTTCGAGGAGGCGTCGGTCGTCATTCCGCAGGGAGCGACGCTGTTCTTCTATACCGACGGGTTGAACGAGGCGGCCGATCCGGAAGAGGAAGAGTTCGGAATGGAGCGGCTGATGCAGCTCATTCGCGAGGCCTCGGTGTTCGCCATCGACGAGATCCCTGCCCGCGTGATCGAGGCCATCACTGCATTCGAGCGCGGCGCCCACGCGACCGACGACAAGACTCTGGTAGTGTTGCGGCGTGGGTAGCGCAGCGTTCGCCGGGGCGGCGTTCATGGCGGGAATCGTCGTCGGCTGGCTGGTCCGCCGCCGCGGCCGCGCCGAGGAACGCGCCATCGAAGCCGTCGATCGTGGCAAGGCCACTCCGCACGCACGCGTTGATGGATCCCCCGATGCGTTCCGGATGGGTGACGGCGAAGAGCGAGCCCCTGCGACGCCGTCACCGGGGCGAAGAGAGCGCGAGACCACGGTGCTGGTCTGCGACGTCGGAAGCACGGCCGGTGACGAGGCCGTGCCGGCGAACGTGCTTCGCTGCCTCACCGATCTTCAGAAGGTTCTCTCGGGGATCGTCGGCGACGAGGGGGGAGCGATCGATCGTTACGCAGGCGAACGGCTGATCGCGGTTTTCGCCGCGGAGCGAAAGAACAGCGATCACGCCGGCCGTGCTCTCGAGGCTGCTGAACGGATCGCCAACAACATCGGCGCGCTCTCCCGCCGTCTGCAGTACGACCTTCGTATCGGCATCGGCATCCACAGCGGCTCGCTTCTGTGGGGCGAGGATGGTCACGTCGACTCGTCGGCCATCGGCGACGCCATCGACATCGCCTCACGCCTGGAAGCGCTGGCCAGCGAGGCGAAAGTCTCGGTCGTGTTGACCGGTTCCGTGCTCGAGCATGCCGAGCGGGGAGAAGAATCCTTCGAGATCCTGGGCGAGGTGCCCCTCGGCACGGGCGAGCAGCTCACGCGCATCTACACCCCGCGAAGACGCGACGGCGCCGTGCAGCTCGATCTCATCGACCCGACCGCGTTGCGCGCGTGAGCGAGGTCGTGCGACGGCCGCGTGAGCGCCTGCCCATCCCGTCATCCTGAGAGGGCGAACGGCGCGGGCGCCGCTGGAGCGGGAATGACACTGTCATTCCGAGCCGGCGGAACCCCGGAGGGGTGGAGCGCGGCGAGGAATCCCCCGCCACCCCGGGAGTGCGGGGGATCCCTCACTGTCCTCCGCCGCTCCGCGGCTTCGGCAG
>JADGOA010000077.1 GCA_017883215.1 Thermoanaerobaculia bacterium
GATGCACGATCTGGGCGTTTCGTGATGCCGGTCAAATTACTTCTGTGTGCTGCGCCACCGATATCCGTGAGTCTCACCATTCTTCATGGTGAGACCTCACTAGCTCTTCCTAATTCAGTGGTGTACGGCGCTATAGTACGTTTCAAACCGAGATTGGGTCCACAGCGGTCGCCCTTTTGGCAGCGCATCGATCCACGACTCCGGCGGGAGGCGATCATGGTTGTCACGGCAGCAATCGACGAAGAGCTCCGGCCTTTTCTCGAAGCGTTCGCACTCTCTCCCGACGCGGTCTACGTGACCGACCGCCGCAATCGCATCGTCCTCTGGAACAAAGCCGTCGAACGGCTGCTCGGCTATACCGAAACCGAAGTCGTCGGCTACTCCTGCGGTGGTGTGCTGCGGGGATGCGATCAGTTCGGCAACCGCTACTGCTCGGATGCCTGTCCCGTCGTGCAGATCGCCAATCGAGGCGAGTCGGTGCATCGCTTCGAGCTGCAGCTGCGAGCCAAGGACAAACAGCAGCTTCTTGTCGAGATCACCGTCCTCAACGTGGTCGGTCCGCAGCACCATCAGGTGCTTCTGCCCCACATCATTCGCCCCATCAAGCATGAGCCGGCGCAGGAGGCGCACCCTCGTGTCGCGGCGAGCCACAAGGCAGTCATCGGTTCCGCGCTGGCGCACAGGCTCACGCGCCGCGAGCTCGAAGTGCTGACGATGGTCGCCTCAGGGCTCTCGTCGAACGACATCGCAGAACGCCTCGGTATAGCGCCGCTGACGGTCCGCAACCACGTGCAGAACGTTCTCGACAAGCTTCAGGTGCACTCGAAGGCCGAAGCCGTCGCGTTCGCTTTCAAGAATGAGCTGATCCTGACCTAGTGACTGAGCAGGCTCGGTTGCTCGCATACGGAGTTTCCGAGTCGGGCTCGACGCTGCAGACATTCCCGCCCTGGGGCCGCGCGCCGCGCACGACGGCAGACTTCTCTCGCTGCCCGGCATTTCGCGCGCATTCGATGGATTGATATCCACGCTAAGTGACCGCGTCGATGCGCGCTGAAGACACGAGTGGCGAGCACGAGCCGGGAACGTGTCCCCTACTCGCCACTCGCCACTCGCTACTCGCTACTCGCTAAAAAGTAGGCATGTACTGTTGCAGGATGTCCGCCTTCGTCGGCGGCTGCTTCTCGCCCTGCGCTTTCCAGCGGACCTCCAGCATCTCGTCGACGAGCGTCGGCTGCTTGTTCTCGTACAGCACACCGACGGTGATCGGGCCGCCCTCATTGGTGAGGCGCATCGCCGTTTCACGGCTCGAGGCATCGTGATCGGCCGGAAGCGGGCGCAGCCTGGCGCGGATCTGTTTGTGCTGATCGTCGCCCCGCCAGGTCACGCACGGCGAGATCATGTTCAGGAATGCGAAGCCGCGGTGATCGATGGCCCTCTTCATCAGCTCGGTCGATCCCTTGACGTCGCCGGAGAACGACCGCCCCACCCATGACGCGCCGAACGAGATCGCCAGCGCGCACGGATCGACGGCCGCTTCGGGATTGCCGTAGATGGTCGACTTCGTCTTGTCTCCCACCGGAGTGGTCGGCGCAGCCTGCCCTTTCGTCAATCCGTAGATCTCGTTGTCCATCATGATGAAGCTGATGTCGGCGTTGCGCCGCGCCGCGTGGAGGAAGTGATTGCCGCCGATGGCCAGGCCGTCGCCGTCGCCGCCGACCACGATGACCTTCAAGGCCGGCGCGGTGAGCTTCACACCCGTGGCGATGGGGATGGCGCGGCCGTGCAGGGTGTTGAAGCCGAAGGTCTCGACGTAGCCGGGAAGGCGCGAGGAGCAGCCGATGCCGGAGACGATGACCGTGTCGTGCGGCTCGCACTTCAGGTCGGCGAGCGCGCGGTAGAGCGAGTTCAGGACGCCGAAGTCGCCGCAACCGGGACACCACACCGGCTTGAGATCGTTCTTGTACGTGTTTGGCGTGTAAACGACATCCGTCGTCATGCGAGCACCTCTTCGACCTGATGGCTGGGCACGAGCACGCGTTTCACCTGCTCGATGACCTCGTTGATTCCCAGTGAGCGACCGCCCGAGCGGGAGAACTTGTGGGTTTTTCCGCGTGGCAGGTCCACCTGCGCGCGGAGGTACTGGTAGAGCTGTGCGGCGTAGGTGAGCTCGAGGACGAGGATCTGGTCGCAGTCGCTGATGAACTTCTCCAGATCGGCCGCCGGCAGAGGCATGATCAACCGCGGCACGAACGCCGCGACGCGGAGTCCTTCGGCTGCGAGCTGATCGAGGGCCTCGCGCACCGGCCCCATCGAGGAGCCGTAGCAGATGATGCCGAGATCCGCTTTCTCCGGCCCATAGCGGCGGAAGAGGCGGTACTTCTTCGCAAGCGCGTCGAGCTTTGAATATCGCTTCGCGTTCATCTTCTCGTGCATGACGAACATCGAGGAGGGGCGTCCCTGTTCGTCGTGCTCGAGACCGTTGGTCTGGTACATCCCGCCGGGCATTCCGGGGATGGCCATCGGCGAGACGCCGGTCGCTGTCAGACGGTAGCGCCTGTACTCGTTCAGTTCTTCCGGTGTGGCGATGCGGCGATCGACGACCTCATGCACGAGCGAGTCGGCGGCGAGCGTCTCACGGCGCTGCGCGATCGACTGGTCCGTCAGGACGATGACCGGCATCTGGAACTCTTCGGCGATGTTGAACGCTTCGACCGTGGCGTGGTACGAGTCCTCCACGTCGACGGGCGCGATCACCGCGCGAGGCATGTCGCCGTGACCGCCGTAGACCGCGTGCATCAGGTCGGACTGCTCGCTCTTGGTGGGCAGGCCGGTCGAGGGGCCGCCGCGCTGAACGTTCACCACGACGGCGGGAATCTCCGCCATCGCCGAGAGGCCGAGCATTTCCGACATGAGCGAGAGGCCCGGACCGGAGGTCGAGGTCATCGACTTCACGCCGGCGAACGATCCACCGACCACTGCGCCGATGGCTGCCAGCTCGTCTTCGGTCTGCAGGCAGGTGCCGCCGATGCGCGGCAGCCACTCGCTCATGAAGTGCAGGATTTCCGAGGAGGGCGTGATGGGGTACCCGGCGAAGAAACGGCAGCCGGCGTCGACGGCGCCGACGGCGCTCGCTTCGTTGCCTGCCATCAGGAGCATCGGCGTGCCGGGTGTGTACTGAAGGCGCTGGTCGCCGACCGAGAGGGCGGCGCCCGCCGTCAGGCCGGCCTCAAAGGCTTTGAGGTTCGCCTCGACGACAGCGGCCGTCTTCTTCTTGAAACGGTTCTTCAGGGCGTTGCGGATGGCGTCGGCCGGGAGCCCGAAGACGGCGGAGACGACCCCGAGGGAAAGGATGTTCTTTCCGTTGGGAGCGCCGACCTCTTTCGCGAGCTTCGCGAAGGGGATGCCCACGATCTTGCGACCGGGGTGGGAGGCGATCTCGTCCGGCGCCGGGTCGTCGCTGTCGTGCAGGACGACCGCCTCGGGGCCGATCACCAGTTCGTTGCGGAAGCGCGCGAAATCCGCCCAGCTGAAGACGACGAGTGCGTCGATCGCGTCGGCCTGCGCATAGATCGGAGAGGAGCTCATGCGGACGGTGCAGGAGGATTCGCCGCCTCGGATCTGCGGTCCGTACGCTTCGGTTTTGATGATGTGCAGGCCCTGGCGGGCACAGGCCATCGAGAGAATATCGCCGGCTGCGACGGCACCATCGCCTCCGGATCCGACGATCGACAACGTGAGCTGTTGTTTCATAGCGGCGCCACTGTGCGACCGGGCAAACACTGGGAGCGATGGCTCTTGTCACTTGCCCATGTGCGTTTCGTCACCTCGAGGCGAAATGCCGAAGCCGGTGTCAGCCGCTGGTTGCCCCGGCGCGAGTCCGGCCGGGAGCCATGGAGTGACGAAAGTCACATTGTGGTATGACGGAAATCATGCCGCGTTGTTTGCGGTTCTCGTATTCTAATTGCGACCATGTCTCAACTCGCGAGCAGCTGCCACCGTCCCGCCGATCTCCCGGGCGCCGAGCCGCGCCTCCTCCTCATCGGCAACCCCAACGTCGGCAAGTCCCTGCTCTTCGGCTGCCTCACCAACCGCTACGTCACCGTCTCGAACTACCCCGGCACCACCGTTGAGATCACCTCCGCACGCGCCACCATCGCCGGCCAGACCCGCCTGGTGATCGACACCCCGGGGACGAACGGCCTCATTCCGCAATCCGACGACGAGCGCGTGGCGCGCGACATCCTCCTCTCCTCCCCCGGCGCCGACGTCATGCAGGTCGGCGACATGAGCAACATCCGCCGGACGCTGCTGCTCTCGCTTCAGATCGCCGAGCACGGCGTGCCGTTCACGCTCTGCCTCAACATGAGCGACGAAGCGCGCGAGCGCGACGCCGAAGTCGACCCCGCAGCGCTCGCTGCCGTCGTCGGCGTGCCGGTCGTGGCCACCTCCGCGCTGCGCCGCTGGAACCTCGAGCATCTCAAACGCGATGCCGTGCGGCCGGAACGCGCCCGCATCAGCGTTGTCTACCCGGCAGCGATCGAGACCGCCGTTCTCTCCATCGTGGCGGAGCTCGCCGTAGACCCGCACCTCGCCACCCGCGGCGTCGCGCTCTCTGTGCTCGCCGGCGACGAGACCCTCAAACCTTTTCTCCCAGCCGCCTCCCTCGATCGACTGGACGCCATTCGCGGGGAGGCGCAATCGCAGCTGTCGCAGCCGATGAGCTGGCTCATCGTCACCGCCCGGCTCAGCGCCGTCGACCGCATCCTCGGCAACGCCTCCATGAAGCAGTCGCTGCCGCGCAACAACGTCCGCGAATGGCTCGGGGCCATGACCATGCACCCGGTCTGGGGATGGCCGTTTCTCCTTGCCGTCCTCTACATCGCCTGGCTGTTCGTCGGAAAGTTCGGCGCCGGAATCGTCGTCGATTTCGTGCAGACGAAGATCTTCCAGGAGCATCTGAACGTCTGGACCATCCAGCTGATCGATCTGGTCGCCCGATTCCCGCACCATCACGTAATCGCCAACGGCATCCTCGCCCCGGCGTACAGCGGCGCCGTCCACCTCACCATCGGTCAGAAGGTCGCGCAGTTCATTCACGATCTCCTGGTCGGGCCATACGGCGTGGTCACGATGGCGATGACCTACGCAATCGCGATCGTGTTGCCGGTGGTGATCACGTTCTTCACCTTCTTCGGCATCCTCGAAGACTCCGGATACCTGCCGCGGCTGGCGGTCATGCTGAATCGCCTCTTCCGCCGCATGGGCCTGAACGGCAAGGCCGTCCTGCCGATGGTTCTCGGCCTCGGCTGCGACACGATGGCCACCCTGACGACGCGCATTCTGGAGACGAAGAAAGAGATGATCATCGTCACCCTGCTGCTCGCGCTCGGCGTCCCGTGCTCGGCGCAGCTCGGCGTCATCATGGCCATGCTCGGCCCGCTGGGAATCGGCCTGGCCAGCGTCTGGGTCGGGGTGACGCTGGGGACGATCTTCCTCGTCGGCTGGCTGGCTTCGAAGCTCGTTCGCGGCAAGGCCGGGGACTTCATCCTCGAGATCCCGCCGGTTCGCACGCCGAAGCTGTCCAACATCCTGATCAAAGTGCTGGCGCGGACGGAGTGGTACCTCAAAGAAGCCGTTCCGCTCTTCGTCGTCGGCACGCTGCTGCTCTACGTTCTCGACTACGCGAACCTGCTGACGAAACTGCAGCGCCTTCTCGCTCCCATCGTCGTCGGCGGCCTGGGATTGCCCGCCCAGGCATCGAACGCCTTCCTCATCGGATTCCTCCGGCGCGACTACGGCGCAGCAGGGCTGTACGCGATGCAGAAAGCCGGAGCGCTCACGCCGGTACAGACCGTCGTCGCCCTGACCGTGATCACGCTGTTCATCCCGTGCATCGCCAACTTCCTGGTGATGCTGAAGGAGCGCGGCACGAAGACCGGCCTGGCCATCTCCGGCTTCATCCTGGTCTATTCGTTCGGCATCGGGTGGGTGATGAACCTCAGCTTCCACCTCGCAGGCATGTCGTGAGCTGCGAACAGGAACAGCACACGTGCCCTCTCTGCGCTCTCGACTTCGAGGGGGCGGAATGTCATTCCACCTGTCCATTCGCGAAGGGATGCAAGATGATCCGCTGCCCGCGCTGTGAGTACGAGTACGTCGAGACCGGGTTCATGGTCTCGCTCGTCCGCCGTCTATTCCGCACGTCGTCTGAAAGGATCCCCAAATGATTCACCCGGCCGGTGACGAAATCCTCGAGCGCCTCTGGTACGCGAAAGAGGAAGGGCGGACGATCGCGTCGATCGCCGAGCTTCCGCTGAACGGCGATACCGCACAGGCGGCCGACGCCCTGATCGCCTCGCATCAGATCCGCTGCGGCAAGACCGTCGAGCTGCTCCCCGAAGGAGAAGAGCGGGCGCGCGGAATCGTCCGCCGCCATCGACTGTCGGAGATCCTGTTCGCACAGGTCCTGGAAGTGGATCCGCACGATGCCGAGCAATCGGCCTGCGAGTTCGAGCACATGCTCACCGAGCGCGTGGTCGACCGCGTCTGCACGTTTCTGGGACATCCGCCGAGCTGCCCGCACGGGAAGACGATTCCGCAGGGGAGTTGCTGCCGGGTGTACTCGCGTACAGTCGAGCCGCTGATCACGCGTCTGGTCGATCTGCCGCTGGGAACGACGGGCTGCGTGGTGTTCATCGCGCCGCGCTCCGTGCAGCGGCTCAACCGGCTGGCGGCGTTCGGCGTGGTGCCGGGATCCGAAGTGCGGCTGATCGAGCGGCTTCCGAGTGTCGTGCTCGCCTGCGGGCAGACCTCGATTGCCGTCGAGGATGAAATCGGACGGGAGATTTACGTGCGCCCGATGGCGTGATCGGTGCTAAACAGGACGGCGTGATCCTCCTGATCCCGAGCGGCCGCTTCATGCCGCGGCGACGTCCGCAATCCGCGCGCGATGAGCTCCCGCTGCGACCGCTCGTCGAGGTGCTCGTCTTCTGGACCCTGCTCGCCCTCGGCGCCCTCTTCATCATGGTCGCGGCGATGGAGCTGTACGCCCATTTCGCGATGGGAGTGCCGATCGACAGAACCACCAGGTTGGTGATCGTGCTGATGACGGCGACCGCTCCAGTCTGCCTCTGGTTTGCACTCCGTTTCTGGGGCAGATTGCGACGATGACCAGCAGCGCCAGCAGTCCGTCGAAGCTGTAGAGACTGCTCGAAACGCTGCGCCAGAGGGTCAGGGTCGGGGCGAGAGCGTGCGTTTGCATCCCGACCCCCGACCCCGACATCCGACCCCGTGTCGCTACGTGACGTGCATCACTCTCGCCACTGACTGAAATCATCCTTCGAGGCCACAGCTGCGGTTAGCTTGGCTGGGTGAACGCTAGGCAATGCAACAAATCTAGTCGCACAGCCGAGGGGGATTCGACGGTCACCGAGTTGCATTGTCACGTTCAACCGTGCTTCCTCACCTTTCCGTCGGGACGACAGCTTGCCGGCCCGGCATCACGGGTGGGCACCGTAATGCCGGACCAGCTCGCATCGGTCCGCCGGATCTTCCTCGGCTATTAAGCGAAAATCGATCCCCGGGGCGCCGCGGTGCGGCGCCTTTTTTCTGTCTCATTCCCTCCTTGTGCGATTCATCACATGTCCTCGTGATTCGCTGCACGGGACAGCGTTCCGTACTGAGGGACGATGCGTCTGCGCACATCGCCATGTGACGCGACGATTGGGAGGAAACCACGGATGATCAGCGTAACCAAGCTCCTCGGCGGGCCTTCGTTCTTCGGTGATCAGCTTCGATACGACGCCACCTCATCGAAGCAGACGCACGGGACGAAGACCGGCTCAGGACCGGTCGTGGTGTGGAACTCGACAAAGACCTGCAACCTCGAGTGCATCCACTGCTACGCCTCGGCCAGGAAGTTGAAGTTCCCCGGCGAGATGACCACGGACGAAGGGAAAGCGATGATCGACGACCTCGCCGATTTTCACGTCCCGGCGCTCCTCATGTCGGGCGGTGAGCCGCTCGTTCGCCCCGACATCCTCGAACTCGCCGAGTACGCCACCACCAAAGGAATCCGAGTCACCTTCTCGACCAACGGAATCCTCATCGACGACGCCAAAGCGAAACGCCTGAAAGAGATCGGCGTGACGTACTGCGGCATCTCGATCGACGGCACCGAAGAGAGCCATGAACGCATGCGCGCCAAGAAGGGCGCATACCAGGAAACGTTGAAAGGCATTCGCGCCTGTCGCCGCCACGACATCCGCGTCGGCCTCCGCTTCACCCTCACCTCGCAGAACATCGAAGACATCGACTCGATCTTCAAGGTGGTCGAAGACGAAGGTATCGGCCGGCTCTGCATCTATCACCTCGTCTACTCCGGACGCGGCGCGTACCTTGCCGGCATCGACGTCCCGAACGACCGCAAGCGCGTGTTCATGGACAAGCTGATCCGGCAGGTCGACAAGTGGAATGCCGAAAAGCGGGACATCGAAGTGATGACCGTCGACAACCACGCCGACGGACCCTTCATCTATCTATGGCTTCTGGAGAACGATCCGGCGCGCGCGCCATTCGCGTACGAGATGGTCATGCGCAACGGCGGCAACCGCACCGGCGTGGCCATCGGAGCGATCGACAGCTTCGGCTTCGTCCACCCCGACCAGTTCACGCAGCACCACATCGTCGGCAACATCCGCGAGCGGAAGTTCTCGGAGATCTGGACCGACCCGCACGTGTCGCTGCTGGCAGGGCTCCGCGACCGCAAGTCAAAGCTGCGCGGCCGCTGCGCCACCTGCAAGTGGCTGAGCTGCTGCAACGGCAACTTCCGGGCGCGGGCCGAGGGAGCGTTCAGCGACTACTGGGAATCGGATCCGGCGTGCTACCTGTACGACTCCGAGATCGCGAACGTCGCCGACGAAGTGGCCTGCCCGGCGTAGACAGAAAGTGGGGGCGCGCAGCAGCGCGCCCGCAGCTCTCGTCGCCGGGAGAGCGGGCGCACTGCTGTGCGCCCCTACAATGCCAGACCGAGGAAGACAACTGCCCATGACTTCTCTTGTGACCCACTCGACGGAAGTACCGACTTCGCCGCGCGACGAGATCAACCGCCGCATCCTCGAAGTCTCGGAAGATCAAATCAAAGGTTTCGCGCGGAACCCGATGCGCGAGATTGCAGGCCGTTCCGGGATCGACGTCGACACCGTCATCGAGCGCATTCAGGCCATGCTGCGCAGCGGCGTCGTTCGCCGCGTACGCCAGACGCTTCTGGCCACGAACCTCGCCCAGGGCGCGCTCGTCGCCTGGAAGATCACGCCCGACAAGCTGGAGCGCGCCTTCGATTTCATTTCGAAGGAAGACCCGTTCTCCGGGCACGTCGTGATCCGCAACTCCGAATTCGGATCGACCGACTGGCCGCTCTGGACGACGCTGAAAGTGCCGACGGGATTCTCGGTCGAGAAGCACTGCGATTACCTTCGTGACACCATCGGCGCCGAGAAGTACCGCATCATGCCGGCGCTGCGCGCCTTCGTCCTCGGCGTCGGCCACATGCGCCGCAAGCAGATGAAGATCGGAGAGATGGCCGATGCTCCGGCCATGGACATGGTGCCGGCCATCGTCGACCTCACCGATCGCGACTGGCAGGTGCTCGTCGAGCTGAAGCGCGACTTCACTGCCGACGAGATCAGCGAGAACCTCTGGGCGGCGCGTGCTGCGGCGGCCGGCGTTCCGCTCGATGAATTTCTCGAAGTGGCGGAGTCTTTCGACCGCCGCGGGGTCATCGGCCGCTTTTCCACGTTTCTCGAACACACCAAACCGGTAGGCGATGCCAGCGAGCGCCTCTCCAGCTTCAACGGTCTCTTCCACTGGGCCGTCCCGGCGGGCAAAGAGATCGAAGGCGGGCGTGAGATCGGCCGCTTCGCCATCCTCACGCACTGTTACTGGCGCGACGCCGGCCCCGAGCTCGACAACGTCAACATCATGGCCGTCGCGCACGGGGAGACGAAGGAACAGGTCATGGCGCACAAAGCGGCCATCGACAAATACCTCGTCGACAGCGGCATCGGTCTCGAGTACACGAACGTCTACTGGGGTGGCCGCGCCGAGATCAAGCCGAGCGAGATCTCCCCTGCGGCGTACCGCCAGTGGGCGGAGCAGCACGGGCTTGGCTGAGGCCGAGGGCCGAGGGCCGAGGGCCGAGGGCCGAGGGCCGAGAGAGATGAGAACAGACGGACACCACCAGGACAACAGGACAATGCGATGAGTAATGATGACAGTCAGCGCTCCGCCGTTTCGACCCTGGACCCTCGGCCCTCGGCCCTCGGCCCCGATTCTCCGCGCACCGCTCCTCACGGCATGCAGCCGGGAGGCGTCGACTTCAACATGAATCCGTTCGTCGTCATCTGGGAGATGACGCGTGCCTGCGATCTCGCCTGCGTCCACTGCCGCGCTGCCGCTCAGTCGCGGCGCAGCCAGTTCGAGCTGACCACCGACCAGGGCTATGCGCTCATCGACCAGATCGCGCTCCTCAAGCCGCGAGTATTCGTCATCACCGGTGGCGATCCCCTGAAGCGCGAAGACCTGTACGACATGATCGCGTACGCCAGAAAAATCGGCCTCGAGCCGTCCGTCACGCCAAGTGCCACACCGCTGCTGACCGAGGAGTCGATCGCCTCCATGAAGCAGCACGGGGTAGCGCGCCTGGCGATCTCCCTCGATGCCTCGCACGCCGCCGCACACGATGACTTCAGGCGCGTGCAGGGATCGTTCGACCTGACGATCCGCGCCATCAGGGCCGCAGAACGCGAAGGCATTCCCGTCCAGATCAACACCTCCATCACCCGCCGAACCGTCGGCGACATCGAGCGCCTGGCCAACCTGCTGACGCAGTTCAGCAATGTGGTCATGTGGAGCGTTTTCTTCGTCGTTCCGACCGGGCGCGCCAAGACCGGCGACATGATCGACCCGCAGGAAGTCGAGGATCTGTTTGCGCTTCTGTACGGCATCAGCAAGCGGGTCTCGTTCAATATCCGCACGACCGAAGCCATGCACTATCGGCGGTACGTTCTCCAGCAGATCATGCAGGCGCAGGGGAAGACGACCGACGAGTTGATCGACCCGAAGACCGGCGTCATCGACGCCTCCACCCTCTTCATGGGCATGGCTCCGCAGCACGCTCCCCTCGGCGTGCAGATGCAGACCGGCGCCATCACGCGCGCGCCGCGCGGCGTCAACGAAGCGAAGGGGTTCGTGTTCATCTCCCACATCGGCGACGTTTTCCCCAGCGGCTTCCTCCCGCTCAAGGCCGGCAACGTGAAGAAGGAATCGCTGGTCGACATCTACCGGTCGAGCACTTTGTTCATGGAGCTGCGCGACAGCTCGAGGCTGAAGGGGAAGTGCGGCGTGTGCGAGTTCCGCGAGCTCTGCGGCGGGTCGCGCTCGCGGGCATGGTCCGTCACTGGTGACGTTTTCGAATCCGATCCGACCTGCACTTACGAACCGCGTGCGCTGGCGGCGCACGCGTAGAGCAGCGCCCTCCTCACGTCGTCAAACGTCTGGGGCCGGCGCGCGTAGCGCCGGCCCCAGCGTTTTTCAGTCCTGAGTCCTGAGTCCTGAGTGCGAGGCATGATTCCCGGGTCATCCCGAGCCGGTGAACGGCCAGGGGCCGATGGAGCGGAAGTGACACTGTCATTCCGAGCCGGCGGAACCCCGGAGGGGTGGAGCGCGGCGAGGAATC
>JADGOA010000417.1 GCA_017883215.1 Thermoanaerobaculia bacterium
CGGGGCGGGCCGTCCCGCGCTTCAGGCGGAAGTCGCCCGCCGGGAGCTTCCGAACGTCTCATGGCTGCCCCCGCAACCCGAAGAAGAGCTTCCGCTCCTCCTCGCGACGGGGGACATCGCGCTCGTCGCCCTCGCACGCGGCGCGGAAGGCGTGTCGATGCCCAGCAAGACCTACTACGCCATGGCGGCTGGCAGCGCGATTCTCGGTCTGAGCCGGCCCGGAAGCGACCTCGCGCGCGTGATCGAGTCCTTCGAATGCGGCGTCAACGTCGACCCGGCCGATCGGGACGCCGCGGTCGCGGCCCTGCGCGATCTGGTGGGGGACGGCGCTCGACTCCAGCGGTACCGAGCGAATGCCCGACGCGCCGCCGAGAAAGAGTTTTCGAGCGAGGTGTGCGTGCCCCGGCTGCTCGATCTCGTCGAGAAAGCGCTCGCGTGATGTCGATCTATCGCACCGCCGGCAAGCGGGCCTTCGACGTGACGCTCGCGGCCGCCGCACTCGTCGCCCTGTCGCCCGCGCTTTTGGCCGTCGCCCTGGCGGTTCGCCTAGGGATGGGGCGGCCGGTGCTCTTCCGGCAGCTTCGTCCCGGACGAGGCGGCAGGCCTTTCGAGTTGCTGAAGTTCCGGACGATGCGCGACGCACGCGACGCCGAGGGGCGGCCGCTGCCGGATGCCGAGCGGCTGACGGGGTTCGGGAAGTTCCTGCGCCGCACGAGCCTCGACGAGCTGCCGGAGCTGTGGAACGTGCTCCGGGGCGACATGAGTCTCGTCGGCCCCCGGCCGCTCCTGATGGAATACCTGCCGCTCTATAGTGCGGAGCAGGCCCGGCGGCACGAGGTTCGACCGGGAATGACCGGCCTCGCGCAGGTGAGCGGCCGCAACGCCCTGACGTGGGAGGAGAAATTCCGGTTGGACGCCCGTTACGTGGAACACTACTCCTTGCCCCTCGACATGAAGCTGCTCATGCAAACGGTCCGTGCCGTCGTGACGGCCCGCGGCGTCTCCGCGGAAGGGAGCGCGACGATGCCGCGGTTCACGGGGTCGCGATGAGCGAGAGGAGGCTCTACCTTTCTCCGCCTCATCTCTCCGGCGAGGAGCAGGGGCTCGTTGCGGAGGCGTTCGCGTCGAACTGGATCGCCCCCCTCGGGCCGCACGTGGACGCCTTCGAAAAGGAGATGACGGATTACGTCGGCGTGGGGCATGCGGCGGCGCTCTCCTCGGGGACGGCGGCTCTTCACCTCGCGATGCGGCTTCTCGGCGTCGGCGCCGGAGACGAGGTGCTCTGCTCGACGTTCACGTTCAGCGCGAGCGTCAATCCCATCGTCTACGAGGGAGGCCGGCCGGTTCTCGTCGACTGCGACGCCGCGACCTGGACGATGGATCCCAACTTCCTCGAGGACGAGTTGAGGCGCCTGGACGCGGCCGGGCGGCGCCCGAAGGCGGTCGTCGCCGTCGACCTCTACGGGCAATGCGCCGACTACGATGCGATCGGCGCGCTCTGCGAACGTTACGGTGTCGCCCTCGTCGAGGACGCCGCCGAAGCGCTCGGATCGGTTTATAGGGGGAAGCGGGCGGGCCGCTTCGGCCGCCTGGGCGTTCTCTCGTTCAACGGGAACAAGATCATCACGACCTCGGGCGGAGGCATGCTGCTGTCCGACGAGGAGCCGCTCATCGCGAAGGCCCGATTCCTGGCGACGCAGGCGCGCGAAGCCGCCGCCCACTACGAGCACCGGGAGATCGGGTTCAACTACCGGATGAGCAACGTCCTCGCCGCGATCGGCCGCGGCCAGTTGCGCGTCCTTCCCGAGCGGGTCGCCGCGCGCCGCCGGAACTTCCGCCTCTACGTCGAGGCGCTGGGCGACCTGCCGGGCGTTTCGTTCATGCCCGAGGCGCCTTATGGCACGGCGAACCGCTGGCTGACGTGCGTGCTCATCGACCCGAAGTCCTTTGGAGCGACGCGCGAGGACGTGAGGCTCGCGCTCGAGCGCGAGAACATCGAGTCGCGGCCGCTCTGGAAACCGATGCACATGCAGCCGGTCTTCTCAGGATGTCGGCGTGTGGGAGGGGACGTGTCGGCGTCACTCTTTGAAAATGGACTCTGTCTCCCCAGCGGTTCCGCCCTGCGCGACGAAGACCGCAACCGAGTCGTCGACCGGATCAAAGTCGTTGCCCGACAGGCATAATTCAAGTCTGAGCTCCCTGTGGACCTGATGGCCGCGAACGTTTTCGTCACCGGCGCCGGAGCGCTCGTCGGACAAGGTGCGCTGCGCCTGCTGCGAATGATGAAGCGGCCGCTGCGGATCGTGACCGGGGATCCCGACCACCGCGCGGCGGGTCACTGGCTGGGCGACAAACCGTACGTCATCCCGATGGCGCGCGAGCCCAACTACGTCTCGGAGGTCGAGCGGATCGTTCGACGGGAGAAGATCGGCATCCTCTTCGTGGGCACCGACGTCGAGCTGAGCCTCTTCGCGCGAGAGAAGAGCCACTTTGCGGCCCTCGGCGTGAAGGTGATCGTCAGCTCGCCGCGGGTGGTGGAGATCGCCGACGACAAGTGGTTGACCGCTCAGTTCCTGCGGGAGAGCGGCTTTCCCTTCCCGCGCACCGCGCTCGCCAGCGATCCGTCGGCCTGCCGCACACTGGCCGCGGAGTGTGGTTTGCCGCTGTTCGCCAAGCCGCGCCGCGGGGCACGGTCGGTTGGCGCGCGGGCCCTGCGAACCGCTGCCGATCTCGAGGCGGTGCTCTCACCCACCAGTGACCTGGTGATTCAGGAATACCTGCCGGACGATCCCGGCGAGTTCACCGCCGGCTGTGTCGGTGCGGTCGACGGCAAGGTCGGAGGCGTCGTCGTCCTCAAGCGCGATCTTCGGGACGGAAACACCTTCCGCGCCTACCACGACGGAACCGCGCTCTACGAAGCGCGCATCGCCGAGATCGCCACCCGGCTCGGGATCGAGGGCCCATCGAACTTCCAGTTCCGCGTTAAGAACGGCGAGCCGGTGGTGTTCGAGATCAACGCCCGCTTCAGCGGGACCACTCCGCTGCGGGCGATGTTCGGGTTCAACGAAGTCGAAGCAATCGTCGAGAACGTGCTCACCGGCGCTCCCAT
>JADGOA010000078.1 GCA_017883215.1 Thermoanaerobaculia bacterium
CTGTCGGACCAGACAGGATCGAACGCCAGCGTGAATGTCAGCGGGTCGCCATTTCAGCAGCTGAATCTCTCCGGAACCGCAGCATTTACGCGAAGCGCGGGTGCGGCAACGCTCGGGACGACGAACCAGCTCACGCTCTCGTTTCAGCCCAGCCTGGCGCTCTTCGGGTTCCTGTCGATGCAGCCACGCGTCGCCTATAACCGGTCGACGAACGACCTCACCCACTACATGACCTCCGGCGACCAGTACTCCGCGATCCTGCAACTCTCGCCGCCGTGGGCAAACTCGCTCCTCTCGGCGCAGGCGTCGGCTAACTGGAACGGCAACACGTCGGAGAACCCACTCAGCCCGCGCATCCGGCAATTCGGCCGGACCTATCAGGCGACGATGAACGTGCGCTGGGGCGGAGTGCACGGAGGCACCGCACCAGCGCCGCCGAATCCGCTGCCTGGCGTCGCGCCCGAACAACCGCCCGCGCCGACGGTTCCCGCGGTAACGCGAGGAGACACGGACGGAAGTGCGTTACTCTTGTGTGGGCGGCACAGCGCCGCTCGAGAACAAGGCACCACGTCGGTGCCAGAGAGGTGGAACTCATGTCCAAGGGCAAGAACCAGCGCAAAGAGACGAAGAAACCGAAGAAAGACAAGAAGAAATAGCCCGGCAATACCTCGGTTCCCGCTCTGCCTCGTCCTCCTGCGGCGGATCCGCGCGGTGTCATCCTGAGAGGCTGTGCGGAAATCGGGAGCGTGGCGATACCAACCTGTCTTTCACCACAGAGACACAGAGGACACAGAGAAAGAAGGGCAGAGAACAGTCTCTTTGCTCTCTGTGCTCTCTGTGCCTCTGTGGTGAATTCGATTTCTGCACAGCCTCTCAAGATGACACGCGATAGCCCTCACGATCTGCGGAACCGCGTCCTGGGGTAGTTGGAATAGAGGGAGCGTCGATGAGCCGAAGTGGGCGCCTATTGCTGATCTTGGCGGTCCTGTCGTTAGCCATCGCAGCGACGCGCTTCGTGCCTTCCATTGGCGTTCCTGTCGATGCCGCGGATTTTGCAGGCGGGCTCGGTGTCGGCTTCCTCATCGGCGTGGTCGTGATCTGGGCAGGCGAGCGAACGCCGCGCGGCTGACGGACGCTCACAGCGGATGCGCGTTAGCCCGTGTGGCACAGGCACTCCTGTCTGCGCGGGTTCGAATCCGGCGGGCACAGACAAGAGTGTCTGTGCCACAAAGGCCTCGGCAGCGTTTTCCCGAAGAATGATTCCCGCCTCACCGGGGATGCCGGGACGGCAACGCCGGCCCCCGTCCCGGGTACACTTCGCGCTTCAGGAGGTTGCTCGATGAAATCCCGTACCGCCCTCGCCGCCGTCCTTCTCCTCCTTGCCGCGAATCTCTCCGCGCAGATGCGCACCCAGAAGCCGCCGCTGCACGGAGCGCACTGGATGGCGATCACCGGGAAACCGCTCGCCGCGACCGCCGGCGCGATGATCTTCGCCAGAGGCGGCAACGCCATCGATGCCGCGGCGGCCATGCTTGCCGCGACCTGCACGATGTGGGACACGCTGAGCTGGGGCGGCGAGACGCAGGCGCTGATCTACAACCCGCAGACGAAGAAGGTCATCGGCATCGACGCCCTCGGCGTCGCTCCCACCGGCGCGACCGCCGACTTCTTCCGCAGCAAGCAGATGAAGTATCCCCCCGAGTACGGGCCGCTCGCCGCGGTGACACCGGGAACCCCGGGCGGATTGATGGTGATGCTCGCCGAGTACGGAACGTTGTCGCTCAAGGAAGTTCTTGCGCCGGCGATCGAGATGGCCGACGGCTATCCGATCGAAGCGCAGCTGGCGAACACGATCGAAGGGCAGAAGGCGCGCATCAAGCAGTGGCCGTATTCGCGCAAGACTTTCCTGGTCCACCAAGTCACGAGCGCCGCGGGCGCGCCTGGCGCGACCGAGAGCGCTACCCCGAGCGGCGGTCCGACGCCGGCGCAGGACCGGCCCGTCGCCGCTCCGACCGCGGGAAAGCGCGAAGCACCGTACCCGGGTGAGATGTTCCGCCAGCCCGATCTCGCGGCGACGCTCCGCAAGCTGGTCGAGACGGAACAGGACGCGCTGAAGCACGGCAAGAACCGGAAAGAGGCGATCTACGCCGCGTACGACCGCTTCTACAAGGGCGACATCGCGAAGGAGATCGTCCGCAGCGTCCAGGAGCAGGGCGGTCTGTTCACCACCGACGACCTGGCGAAGTGGCAGGTGAAGATCGAGGAGCCGCTGTCGACGAACTATCGCGGCATCGACGTCTACAAGCTCCGGGAGTGGACGCAGGGCCCGGCGATGCTCCAGTCGCTGAACATCCTCGAGAACTTCGATCTGAAATCGATGGGCTTCAATTCGTCGCGCTATATCAACACCGTCTACCAGGCAATGAGCCTGGCCTTCGCCGACCGCGACTTCTACTACGGCGACATCTACTTCCCGCCGGTCGAGCCCATTCGCGGACTCATGTCGAAGGACTACGCGAAGGAGCGGGCGAAGCTGATCAACCCCGACCACAACGAGCCGCGGCTCGGCCCCGGTGACCCGTACCAGATCCAGGGCGAGACCAATCCGTATGCCGACCTTCTGAAAAACTGGTGGTCCACGGCGAACCTGCCGCGAGCGAGCAGCGGGGGAGCGTCGTCGTCGAGCTCGCTGCGGCCCGTGTCACCGGCAAGAACCGCTTCCGCCGCCGTGCCGATGACCGACGGCTACCTCGAGACTTTCTACGCCGGCACGACGTCGGTCGAAGCGGCGGATGCCGAGGGCTGGGTCATCTCCATCACACCGAGCGGCGGCTGGGTCCCGGCCGTGATCGCCGGACGCAGCGGCGTCGGCCTCAGCCAGCGCATGCAGAGCTTCGTGACCGACCCGGCCGAGGGTCCGTTCAACGTCGTCGAACCGGGAAAGCGCCCGCGCGTGACGCTCACGCCGACGCTGGCGTTCAAGGACGGCAAACCGTTCCTCTGCTTCTCCGTCCAGGGGGGCGACAGCCAGGACCAGAACCTCCTGCAGTTCTTCCTCGACGTCGTGGAATTCGGATGGACGGCGCAGGAGGCGACCGAGGCGCCAAACTTCAACAGCTTCCAGATGCGGAGCTCGTTCGGCGATCACGAGATCATCCCCGGCCGCATTCTTCTCAACGACTCCACACCTCCCTGGGTCAGAAGCGAGCTGAGGAAGATGGGCTACACGCAGACATTCGAAGCGAGGACCTCCGGCCCGATCAACGCGATCCTCTTCGATCTGCCCCACGGAACGATGTGGGGCGGGTCGAGCAATCATGGGGAGGATTACGGGATCGGGTGGTGAGCGGGCGGCGGCGGGTGACGGGTAGGGGAGTCCGGGTCACTGAGTCACCAGGTCGTCATGGCGACGTGGCGAACCCGTCATGCTCAGAGGCTGTGCAGAAATCGAATTAACCACAGAGGCACAGAGAGCACAGAGACTGGTTTTCTTCCTTTCTTTCTCTGTGTCCTCTGTGTCTCTGTGGTGAAAGACAGGCTTGGTATCGCCACGTTCCCGATTTCTGCCTCTCAGGATGGCGGACCAGGCCTCCGGCGGCCTGAACTTGGCGACCTCGTGACCTCGCAACCGGTCCCGGTAACGGCTTCGTCACCGATCGACTGCGGCGCACTCCAACGGGTTAGCATGTGCGCCATCAAAACAGATGGAGGTTCGAATTGGCCCGACGGAGTTTGGTCCTTCTTCTTTTCGTGGCGATCATCGGATGCGCGGCGATCCGCCAGCAGAAATCGATCCCCGCTGCGTCCGACGATCTTCAGTTCCACAACCTGCGCGTCCTCTCGCCGACGATCACTCACGACGAGTTGATCGCCACCATGCGCGGCTACGCCCGCGCCCTCGGCACACGTTGCGAGCACTGCCACGTCCAGACGGCGACCGAGCCCCGCCCCGAGTTCGATTTTCCCAACGACGCCAAACCGGAGAAGCGGGTGGCCCGGACGATGATCGCCATGACGCACGCGGTCAACGCCGACTACGTCTCCAAAGTGAACGCGCACGGACAGAGCGTCACGTGCCTCACATGCCATCGCGGCCGCACCGTTCCCGAGACCGCCGCGACGCCGCAGCCGGAACGCCGTCCGGGCGGCGCGCCGGAAGCGCCGCCCCCGACGCCGAACGCACAGCCGGCGCCTCCGCCGCCTTGACCTGACGCGCACAGCACGAGTGTTACGGCTGGATGCGGATGGGCACGGGGTGGGCGGCAAACTCCCCGACCCGCGCAAGACGTGGAGTGACCGTACGGCCTCAGGACTCAGCACTCAGGACTTTCCCCCCTCTGCAGTCGATCGGCGGAATCCTGCGTATATACCGGGTGATGAGAGCAGTCGCGGCAGAAGCGGCGGAAGCGAACCAGACGCTGAGGCTCGCTCAGGCGGGCGATCAGGACGCCTTCGCGGCGCTGGTCGAACAGCACGAGGCGATGGTCTTCTCGATTGCGCTGCGGTTTTTCGCCGATCGTTCGCGTGCCGAGGAGCTGGCGCAGGAGGTATTCGTCCAGTTGTACCGGTCGATCGGCGAGATCGCGTCGGACGAGCATCTCCTCTTCTGGTTGCGGCAGGTGACCTCGCGCCGTTGCATCGACCAGAAGCGGCGCTTCCGGTTGCGCGCCGTCAGCCTCGATGAGAGTCACGACCGCGAAGATACGGTGGCCATCCGCGCGGTGGTCGAGCCGCGGGTCATGGCGCAGGAATTCGGCGACCGGTCGCATCACCGCCACGGCCTCTCGTTCGCGCGCAATTGATCGGGCCGTGTCGGTTCGGCGTGTGACGCGCGCCGCAGCGTCCACGCTCTATCGCACACGTCTCATCGGTGATCGCTCACGCACGACGGCCATGCTTCGGGCGTAGAATTCCGCCACACCGAATAACGCATGGTTCGCCACCACGAACGCGACGACTCCTACGATCTGTTGAATCAGTATCTGCAGGAGATCTCCCGCATCCCGCGCCTGACGCCGGAACGCGAGCGGGAGCTCGGCCGCCGCGTGCAGCAGGACGACAAGACCGCACTCGAAGAGCTGGTCAAAGCGAATCTCCGCTTCGTCGTCTCCTACGCCAAGCGATATCGCAACGCCCACGTTCTCTTCCTCGATCTGATCAACGAAGGGAACATCGGCCTGATCCACGCCGCGAAAAAATACGACCCCGACAAGAACGTCAAGTTCATCACCTACGCCGTTTGGTGGATTCGGCAGGCCATTCTGCACGCGCTTTCCGAACAGGGGGGCGCCTTCCGCCTTCCGCCCAAGCGCGCGAACCTCATGTACCGGCTCGAGAAGACGATCGCCACCGCGATCACCGACGGCAATCACATGCCGACGCCCGAAGAGCTGGCCAACGAGCTCGGGGTCACGGTCAAGGAAGTGCAGACGCTCCTGCGCGCCAACAGCGACAACTTCTCGCTCAACGCCGAGCTCGACGACGAGAGCCACACCGAGCTGGCCGATGTCATCGAACAGACCACCATCCCCTCGGCCGAAGACGAGATGCAGGAGCAGTCGCGCCGCGAGGAGCTTCTCGCGCAGATGAAAGTGCTCTCGCCGAAGGAGCGCCTCGTCCTGACGCTGCGGCACGGCGTCAGCGACAACGTTCCCAAGCGGATCGACGAGATGGCCGAGTTTCTCAACCGCACGCCCGAGAACGTCACCACCGTCATCGAGCGCGCCCAGGGAAACATCTGCGATCAGCTGTCGATCGACGAGAGCGAGCTGGCCATCCTGCTGCTCTACACCAATCCGAATCCCAAGGCCTGGCCGCACTTCTGGTACGAGCTCGGCGACCTCACTGCCGGCAAGTCACCCGACCTGAGGGCCGGGCGCATGGATTACCTGCAAAGCCTCAGGCAGCATGGCGCCGTGCAGCGAGTCATCGACGCGCTGAGCCTCGAGGAAAAGACGATCGTGAAGCTCCGCTACGGCGTTCTGCAGGACGATGAGCTCACCCTCCGCGACATCGGCGAGATCCTCGGCCTCTCCCGCGAGCGCGTCCGCCAGATCGAGTCCCGCGCCGAGGCCAAATGCCGCCGCAGCGTGCGCCGGGAGCGGTGAGGCGCCGCAGCGGGCAGTGCGCAGTGCGAAGGGGCGAGTGCCACGAGTCTCGTCCCGAACGTCACGTTCGGGATGACACCTGCCATGACAGTGATCGCTCCGAGCCGAGACTCAGGTCGTCGATGCCGTCGGACCCATCCGCCGCATGCGGGCGAGCATCAGGAGAGCGCAACCGTAGACGGCGAGGGTGACGAAGAGGGTGGCCGCGCGCCCGGCGATGAAGTCGTCGATCACGAATTTTGCGGCGCCGAGTGCGAGAACCGGGTAGACGAGCACCGAGCAGTCGGCAAACCGTCGGAGGCGCGCCACGAATGCCAGTGTGACGGCAGAGACGGCGATGACGCCACTGCGCACCGCCGCTGCGGACCCCGTGTCCATTCCGGTCAGACGCAACGCCGCCAGATCCAGACCGGCGATGCAGACGATTGCAGCCAGCGCCAGGAGCGTCACCCGCGCGATGCGCCAGGTCATCGAGCTCGACTCCCGGTAAACGATCGCTACGACCGCCGCCAGCGCAATGCCGGCGCTCGCAACCGCCGGTGCGAGCGCGATCGGAGGACGCGTTCCCAGGCCGCTGATCGTCTGGAACGCTCCGCCGAGGAGACCGGTAGCCGTCGCGCCTGCAATGGCGTAGATCATCGAGTGCGCCATGAACTGCGACGCGGAGAAGCCGCGCGCTGCGAAGATGCTCACCGTGGCGAGAAAGATCCAGATCATGCCGGCGAAGACCGGCTTGGTGGGGATGGCCGTTGCGATCAGCGTGCAGGCCACGGCCAGTCCGCCGAAATAGTAGGTGGCACGAACCTCATCGGGCGGCTGCCGCATGGCGGTGAAGTACGCGCCGGCTGCGACGATGGCGATGGCGATCGTCACCTCCGGCATCAGACGCGGCAGGTCGGACGAGATCCGCGCCGCTCCGGTGAGGACGAAGGCGATCGTGCCGATCGCCTGGACGACGTCCGCCCAGGTGACGTTCTCGCGGATCAGCAGGTTCTTCGCAGCCACCGCCCCGAGATAGGCGAAGGCGACGATGAGGAGCGCCACGGCCGTCAGCTCCGGTGAATCGCCGTCGTGACGGCCGAGCACGACCAGCTGCAGTGCGATCGCGGTCAGCCACGTCGCCGCGACCCCCGGCCAGCGGACGATCGTCCACTGGCGTTGCGAGCTGATGTGCCACAACAGCGCCCCTGTCAGCGCCTGGGCCAGCAGCGGCACCGCGATCTGCTGCGTCTCGAGGGTCAGGACCGCGGTTGCGCCGATCGAGCCGAGGGTGGCGATCCATGCTGCGCTTCCGAGGCCGCGGCGCCAGGCGATCGAGAGGAGGGCGCCCGAGATCAGCAGCAGGATCAATGCGGCGAACTCGATCGAGAAGCTGTGGAAACGGATGGTCGCCTCGCACAGCAGGGGATAAGCGATGAGCGCCGCGACGGCGGCGGAGAAGGTTGCCGCATGCGTGTTGTTCCGCGACGCGCTGCGGTCGGCACGGTAGACCCAGAAGAGGGCGTAGGCGAGCCCGAGGGCGAGGCCCGGCAGGTTCGGCAGAAGGTCCGAATCGGTCAGTGCGCGAAGCAGGTACGCGCCGCCGATTCCGATGAGGCTGCGGCCGACCAGTTCGATGTCGATCCGGCTGTCGACGACGGGGACAACTTCGGGTTGCCGGACCGTGTCGAGGCGCGGTTGGGCTCGTTCGACGGTGTCTGGCCCCGGTGCGCCAGAACGGGCGATTTCGACAAGACGTTCCTCGATCAGACGGAGGCGGTCCTCCAGCTGTTCGACCCGCGTTTCGAGATCAATCATCGTTTCAACCATCGAAAACCCTCCGAAGGAGCGCGTTGAAACGTTTCGTCTAACTGCGAGGTCCTGTCGTGTGCGAACGGCGCAGTTTCAGTGTGATGCGTATGCCCCTACGGATACCCTCCATGGTTTCCATGATTCTGTGTTTCGACGCACGCCGAGAAGTGAGAACTCGCACGTGACAACGTGTACACGGGGCGGTACTCATGCTCAACTGCTGCACGCCCTGAAAGAATCCATCGAACATAGCCGAAAGGGAACTCACTTTATGGAAGCTTCAATCCCGGACCGTAGACGGTTCATCAACTGGGTCCTGGGTACCGGATTCGGCGCCCTGACGGCGTCCGTCCTCTATCCGGTGCTCCGGTACGTGAGCCCGCCGCGGATGCCCGAAGCCTCGACCAATCAGGTCGAGGCGGGTCCGGCAAATGATCCTCAGCTGATGGACAAGGGGTTCAAGATCGTTCGGTTCGGAGCTGAGCCGGTGATTCTGATCCGCGTTTCCGATACAGACCTCCGCGCGTTCTCGGCAACCTGCACCCACCTCGACTGCATCGTCGGCTACCAGAAGGACAAGACGCGGATCTACTGCAACTGCCACGGTGGGGTCTACGATCTGAACGGCCGGAACGTCGCCGGCCCGCCGCCGCGGCCCCTCACTCCTTACAAGGTCAACCTCGCCGCCAAGGGCGCGGGACAACCTCCCGCAGTCGTCATTTCGAAGGCATAGACATGAACGAGACACGATCGAAGAAGATCTACCGCTGGCTCGACGACCGCCTCGGCCTTTCGACACTGTTCGAGTTCGCGTCGCACAAGACCGTCCCGGTTCACCGTTACAGCGTCTTCTACTACCTCGGCGGCATGACGCTGTTCTTTTTCCTCGTGCAGGTCTGCACCGGCATCCTGCTGATGCTCTATTACCGCCCCTCAGGCGAAGAGGCCTTCGAGTCGATCGAGTTCATCATGACCACTGTGCCGTTCGGCTGGATGATCCGTTCGATCCACTCGTGGTCGGCCAACCTGATGGTCTTCTTCGCCTTCTGTCACATGACCACGGTCTACTTCGTGAAGGCTTACCGGCCGCCGCGCGAGCTGACGTGGGTCTCGGGCGCCCTGGTCTTCTTCCTCATCCTCGGATTCGGATTCTCCGGATACCTTCTGCCGTGGAATCAGCTGGCGTTCTCCGCGACCAAGGTCGGCACCGACATCGCCGGCGTCGTTCCGATCGTCGGGCCGTGGATGCTGCGATTCCTGCGCGGCGGCGATCGCGTCGCCGGCGGCACCCTTTCGCGTTTCTACGGATGGCACGTGGCCATCCTGCCGGCGATCACCAGTGTGCTCCTCGGGCTGCACCTGCTGCCCGTGCAGGTGAAGGGGATGAGCGTTCCGCCTGCGCTGGAAGACGAGAAGAAGCAGGGCCGTCCGATGAAGTTCTTCCCGAACTTCGCCATGCGGGACATGTGGGCATGGATCCTGGCGCTCGGCGTTCTGGCCGCTCTGGCCGCGCTGTTCCCGTGGGAGCTCGGTGACAAGGCCGATCCGTTCGCACCGGCGTACGCGCACATCCGTCCGGAGTGGTACTACGTCTTCATGTTCCAGACGCTGAAGCTCGTCCCTGGCGGCGAGATCCTTCACGTCGAATACGAAGCGATTCCGATCATGCTCTTCAGCCTGGGCGGTTTGCTCCTTCTGCTCGTGCCGTTTATCGACAGAGGCGTGGTCCGGCGTGGCAAGAGCCCGTTGTTCGACGTCGCCGGAGTCCTGGCGCTGATCTTCATCGTCGCTATGACCTGCTGGGGCTACGAGTGGTCGCTGGTGCCTCTCTGGATCGTGCTCGGTGCCGCGGCACTGCTGGCCATCATGGCCTTCGTGACGCGACCGCCGCGGGAGCCTGAAGGAGGAGGATCCGGTGGCAGCGCACGGACGGCGCTGATCACCGCTGCCATGGTGGTCCTGCTCGGCGTCGCCGCTGCGAACGCGTTTGCAGCACCCCCGGCCAAGACCTCCTGCATCGCCTGCCACAGCTCGGACATGTTCGATGCGACGGCGAAGGCGAAGGTGAAGACGTACGCCGACGACGTCCACGCGAAGATCGGACTATCGTGCCAGGACTGCCACGGCGGCAATCCCGATCCGAAGCTCGCCGAAGACATGGTCTCGGCGATGGACTCGTCGTACAAGCCCAACCCGTACGTCGGCAAGCCCGACCGCGCGAAGATGCCGGAGTTCTGCGGCCGTTGCCATTCCTCCGCCGCGTACATGAAGAAGTTCAACCCGTCGGCGCGCGTCGACGTGGTGAGCGAGTACCGCACCAGCATGCACGGACAGCAGCTGGCCAAGGGTGATCCGAACGTGGCCATGTGCATCGACTGCCACGGCGTGCACGGCATTCTGCGCAAGGACAATCCCGCCTCGCCGGTCTACCCGACGCACGTGGCTGAGACGTGCAGCCGGTGCCACTCCGACGCGAAGAGGATGGCGTCGTACAAAGATGCGTACGGCCGGCCGTTGGCGGTCGATCAGTTCGAGCGCTGGAAGCGCAGCGTTCACGCGAACGCGATGTTCGTCAAAGGCGACCTGACGGCACCGACGTGCAATACATGCCACGGCAATCATGGCGCCACGCCTCCGGGCGTCGAGAGCGTGTCGTTGATCTGCGGCCAGTGCCACGCCCGCGAGGCCGACCTGTTTGCGAAGACGGCGAAGCACGATGGATTCATCAAGCACAACGATTTCCTGGCTACTGGCGCGACGTGCCAGGACTGCCACGAGAAGATCGCGCCGGAAGTCGGGGCGAGTGTGCGCAAATTCAACGAATGCGTCACCTGTCACGAGAACCACGGCGTGATGCGGCCGACCATTGCCCTGCTCGGCCCGTTGCCGGCGGTGCCCTGCGCGTTCTGCCACGAAGGTACGGGACCGCTCGCAGTTTCCGAGCCGAAGGCAAGGCGCGATCACTACGTCCAGGTTCGCGACGCGCTGTTGTCGGTGGCGAAGAAGCAGCACCTGCAGGGCGATGTGCTGTTCGACTGGATGGTCGAGCAGGCGCAGGTGCTTTCCACGCACGTCGTCGCTTCGGACGACGGGAAAAAACAGCTCCGCCCCGAGTTCGCCCGGCTGTTCGACAAGTTCCGCATCGGCAAGACGCACTACTCGTTCGTCGACCCCGCCAGCGGGAAGACCGTCACGGTCGCGATCCGCCGTTGCACGAACTGCCATACCGATCCTTCCACCACGTGCGGGACGACTGCCCGCAACTTCGTCGAGAGCATGCAGCAGGTGACCTCGGCCTCCGCGCGCGCTGAGCGCGTGCTGCTGGCGGCGCGCCGTGGCGGGGTGGAGGTTCGCACCGCGCGCGCCGAGCTCGACGCCGCCGTCGACAGCGAGATCGAGCTGCAGACGCTGATCCACACGTTCTCCAGCGGCGGCCAGTACGCCACCAAGCAGAAGGAGGCGATCGTGCACGCCAGCGCCGCGCTCGATGCCGGCAACACGTCGCTCGCCGAGATCGCTTTTCGCCGTCGCGGCCTGGGCGCCGCTCTCGGCATCATCGTCCTGGTGCTCGGCGGCCTGGCCCTGAAGATCCGGCAGATGAATCCGTAAGTTCCCGGAATTCCGATCTCGATCCGAAGCCGGCCGCGATTCTCGCGGCCGGCTTTTTTTCTGCCTGCGGTCATCGCTTCAGGTTGCGGTTACCATAGCCTCATGCCCGACCCGCAGAACCCGCCCATGGGGCGCCTCGACGCGTTTGACGTGGGGCCGAAGAAGCTGACCATCCAGACCGAGTTCTTTTCG
>JADGOA010000418.1 GCA_017883215.1 Thermoanaerobaculia bacterium
CATCCAGAGGCGACTCGACAAACGCTATCTCGACGAGGAGGCGCCGTCGCTCGACGCCGCAATCGACCGCGCTCTCCGCGCGCGCGACGCCGGAGAGGCTGTGTCGATCGGCGTCGTCGCCAATGCCGTCGATCTCCTCGACGCGCTGATTGCGCGCAACATCGTTCCCGATCTCCTCACCGACCAGACCTCGGCACACGACGAGCTGACCGGCTACGTCCCGGCCGGCATGACGTTCGACGAGGCGCTGGAGCTGCGGAAGAACGATCCGAAGAAATACGTGGCCAGGTCGTACGACACGATGGCCCGGCACATGCGCGCAATGATCGAGTTGCAGCGCCGCGGCGCCATCACCTTCGACTACGGCAACAATCTTCGCGGTCAGGCCATGAAGGCTGGCGTCGAGAACGCGTTCGACGTCGGCGGCTTCGTGCCGATGTTCATCCGTCCGCTCTTCTGCGAAGGAAAGGGTCCGTTCCGCTGGGCCGCCCTCTCCGGCGATCCGAACGACATCTTCGTGACGGACGAAGCGATCCTCGAGCTTTTCCCGCAGGACGCCGCACTGCACCGCTGGATCCGGATGGCTCAGAAGCGCGTCGAGTTCCAGGGGCTGCCGGCGCGCATCTGCTGGCTCGGCTACGGCGAGCGGGCGAAGGCTGGACTGGCGTTCAACCGGCTGGTGGCGGAAGGAAAGGTGAAGGCGCCGATCGTCATCGGACGCGATCACCTCGACTCCGGCTCCGTCGCTTCGCCGAATCGCGAGACCGAGGGGATGCGCGACGGCTCGGACGCGATCGCCGACTGGCCGATTCTCAATGCATTGCTCAACACGGCTGCCGGAGCGACGTGGGTATCGTTCCACCACGGCGGCGGCGTCGGCATCGGCTACTCGTTGCACGCCGGAATGGTGATCGTCGCCGACGGCACCGACTCGGCGGCCGAGCGCCTGGGGCGCGTCCTCACGGTCGATCCCGGCACCGGTGTGATGCGCCACGCCGACGCCGGCTATCCGGAGGCGATCCGGGTGGCGAAAGAGCGGGGCGTCGATATTCCGATGCTGCGGTGATCGGCGGGTGGCGGGTAGGGGAAGTTGCTCAGTTGTGCAGCCCAACTGAGTCACTGAGCAACTGAGTCACTGAGCAACTCTGTGCCATACCCGCCACCCGCTTCGTTCCCCGCCACACCCGACCGTGTTCCGCATTGGCGGTGGGGCGTGATCGCTGCACCTGTTGCCGCCTCGCGGCGGGCCTAAACATCGCCTCAGCGCCGCACCTGGCGGCCGGGAGGCAGCATGCGATTCTTCACCGCTGACATCAAGAAACTCTCGAAGGAAAGCGACGACTTCCGCCGCGTCCTCTACACCGGCCCGAACAGTCAGCTCGTCCTGATGTCCCTCAGCCGGCGCGAGGAGATCGGCGAGGAAGTCCACGAGGACCTCGATCAGATCTTCTTCATCCTCGAGGGCCATGGCGCGGCAAGCGTCGACGGCACCGCGTTGAAGATCAGAGAGAACGACGTGGTGTTCGTCCCGCGCGGCGCGCGGCACAACATCGTCAACGGGGATGCCACCGACCCGCTGAAGCTGGTCACGATCTACTCGCCCCCGGCGCACGCGCCCGGGACGGTTCATCGCACCAAAGTCGAGGCGATGGCCGAAGAGCGCGTGCACGCGAAAGCATAGGAGTGCGGGCGTCTCGCCCGCAGCGGCCGGGCGTCCCGCGCCCGGCCGCTGCCCGGATCTTGCAGATTTTCTGCAGTGTCGGTGCTCGGTGGTCGGTGCTTGGAAGTTGCACGATAAGACCGCCCTGCGCATGCTTTCGCGCGTCCCCGTCGCAGCCTGAAGAATCTCAATCGCAAGCGATCGCGGCCGGAGAAATCCGGAACTGAGCAACTCTGTCGAGGTTGACGCGCTTCTCGCGAGCTTGCCCGGCCTACTTGATGTTCTCCGGCGAGACCGACACCTTGCCGCTGGCGCGGAGTTGCGTCGTCAGTTGCGTCACGGCGGTCATCATGTCGGTGGTGTGGTCTCCCAGAAGTTTCTCGCGGATGTCGGACTTGGCTTCTTCGAAGGAGCGGATGCCGGCCGGCTTCACGCCCTCGACGTAGATGAGGTGATAGCCGAAGGTCGACTCGGTGGCACCGGTGATCTTGCCGGGCTCGGTCGACCAGGCGGCCGCTTCGAACTTGGGGTCGAGCGAACCGCGGCTGACCCATCCGAGGTCGCCGCCGTTGGAGGCGGTTCCATCCTGCGAGTACTGGCGCGCGGCGTTGTTGAAGAACGACAGCGTGACCTGCGCGAGCTCCTTCGGGTCCTTCGCGCCCGACTTCGCGATCGACTCGCGCAGCTTCTGGTCGATCTCGTTGATCTGCCGCGCGGCATCGGGTTTGGCCATTGCCGTCGCCCCCGTCGTGGTCAGGACGATGTGCCACAGCTTCCGCTGTTCCGGAATGGTGAATTCGTCCCTGTTCTCGTCGTAGTACTTGCGCATGTCGGCCTCGGTGACGAACTGCGCGCCGACGACGTCACGGACGTAACGGTCGAAGAGGGCGCCTTCACGCGCCCATTGCATCACCAGTTGAACGTCCGGCTTCTGGTCGAAGCCGCTCTTCATCGCTTCCTGGATCAGGAGGCGCTTGCGGAGGTAGTTGTCGAGAAACACTCCCTTGCCGCCGGCGCGGTCGTACTGCGCGCGCATCTGCGGCTTGAGGTTCGCGTAGAGGCCGTCGAGCTGGGCCTGGGTGATGACCTCGCCGTTGATGACCGCGACGGCGGTTTTGGTGGGGTCGGACGGCGTCGCCGCCTTCGCGGGGGTGGTCTGCTGCGCAGCCGCTGCTGTGGCGATGAGGGCAACGACGGCAATGAAGAAGCGCTTCATGGATCCTCCGATTGAGTAACGCGCGCCGAAACAGGCGCCATCCGGGCGCGATTCCGCCCTTGGGTGGGACGGGCGAAGGCTGGGGAAGTCACTTGGGAAGCGGGAAACGTGTCGCGCGTAGCGGGTAGTGAAGCGGAAGTGACACTGTCATTCCGAGCCGGCGGAACCCCGGAGGGGTGGAGCGCGGCGAGGAATCCCCCGCCACCCCGGGAGTGCGGGGGATCCCTCGC
>JADGOA010000079.1 GCA_017883215.1 Thermoanaerobaculia bacterium
TCGTCTGTTTCGATGCCTTCCATCACGCGCCGAATCCCGGCCAGGTGCTGCGGGAGCTCGCGCGCGTTCTGAAGCCCGGTGGGGTGGCTGCGTTCGCCGAGCCCGGCCCCGATCACTCCAAGAGCGGCCAGTCGCAGTTCGAGATGCAGACCTATGGTGTGGTGGAGAATGACGTCGATATCGCCGCGATCTGGGCGGAGGCACAACAGGCCGGCTTCGCACGCATCGAGCTCGCGGCGTTCAATGCCACGCCCTTCCGGCTGACCCTCGGCGAGTACGAGCAGCTCCTCGCCGGCGGCGAAGCGTATGCGCGGTGGGCCGCCGCCACCCGGACGTTTCTTCGCGATGTCCGCGACTTCTTTCTCTACAAGGCGGGCCACGAGGCGATCGACAGCCGCACCGCGGATGCACTCGCGGCGGCCATCGACGTCGAGATCGCAACCGAGTTCCCGGCCGGCGAATCGCTGCCCGTCCGGGCCACCGTCACGAACCGCGGGCGCGCCACCTGGCTGCCCTCAGGCAGGAGCAACGGCGCGGTGTGGCTCGGCTGTCATCTTTACGAGGCGAGCGGAGCTCTGCTCGATCTCGACTATCACCGTCAGGCGCTGTCGACGCGACCCGTTGCGCCGGGCGAGAGCGTCACCGTCACCTTCGAGCTGCCGCCGCTCGCCGCCGGCGTCTACTTCGTCGAGCTCGACTGCGTGGCCGAACACGTTGCCTGGTTCGCACGCGTCGGATCCGCGGCAGTGAGGATGCGCGTGCAGATCGCGCCAGAGAAGCCGCAGCGATAGGAGTGCGGGCGTCTCGCCCGCCGCGATCCGGCGTCCCGCGCCGGATCGCTTCTCTCATGACCAGAGTCGCCGGGCGCGGACGCCCGGCGACGGCGGGCGAGACGCCCGCACTCCATCGACCGCCGAAAGCCACGGGTTTCAACGCGGCGAGCCCTCTTACGACAGCAGCAGGTCCAGGTCTTCGCGCGTGAGTTGCCGCAGGACGCTGTTGTCCTCGGTCAGGATGGCGTCGGCGAGGGCGCGCTTCTCCTTCTGCAGGACGAGGATCTTCTCTTCGATCGTGTCGCGCGCGATCAGACGGTAGGCGACCACCGTGCGGTCCTGTCCGATGCGATGGGCGCGATCGATCGCCTGCGCCTCTACCGCCGGGTTCCACCACGGATCGAGCAGGAACACGTACTCGGCCGCCGTGAGATTGAGCCCCAGCCCGCCGGCCTTGAGGCTGATCAGGAACAGCCCGACGGCCGGATCTTCCTGGAACCGCCGCACCCTTTCGCCGCGGTCGCGCGTCTTGCCGTCGAGATACTCGTAGACGATCCCCTGCTTGTCGAGCTCGGCGCGCACCAGCGCGAGGAAACTCGTGAACTGGGAGAAGACGAGCACCTTGTGCTGCTCCTCGAGCAGCACGCTGATCTCGGAGATCAGAGAGTCGAGTTTGGCGCTCCCGGCGTGGGCGTGTCGCGGCGAGACCAGCGCGGGGTGACACGCTGCCTGTCGCAGGCGGAGCAGCGCCTCCAGCACGTGAATCTTGGAGCGGCTCAACCCCGCGGACTCGACGCGCTCGAGGAGCGACTGCCGATACGACTGGCGCAGAGCTTCGTACACAGCACGCTGTTTCGGCTCGAGGTCGCAGACGATGGTCTGCTCCACTCGCTCGGGCAATTCCCGCGCGACCTCGCCTTTGGTGCGCCTGAGGATGAAAGGCCGCAGGACCCGGGCCACCACTGCGCGCGCATGTTCGGCCTCGTCGCCCTTTCCTCCGGCGAGCTTGAGCCATGACGGAATCCTCGAGCTGCTGCCACCGAGCATGCCTGGATCGAGAAACTCGAAAAGACTCCAGAGCTCTCCGATGTGGTTTTCGATGGGGGTGCCGGTCAGGGCCAGGCGGTGTCGCGCCCGAAGCAGCCGCGCCGCCTTGGCCGCCTGGCTGGACGAGTTCTTGATCGTCTGCGCCTCGTCGAGGATGACGTAGTCGAACTCGGCCGCCGCCAGCAAGGCGGCGTCGCGGCGAAGCGTCCCGTAAGTGGTGAGGACGAGATCGAAGCCGGAGAAGTCCTCGTGATTCCTGGAGCGCTCGGGGGAGGCATGTTCGACGACGCGCAGGGCGGGGGTGAATCGCTCAGCCTCGCTGCGCCAGTTGAAGATGAGCGTTCGCGGCGCCACCACCAGAGAAGGGCGGAACGGCTCCTCCCCCTTTTGCCGCCGCGCTTCCAGCATCGCCAGGACCTGCACGGTTTTGCCCAGGCCCATGTCGTCGGCGAGACAGCCGCCGAAGCCGAGCTCGCGCAGAAAGGTCATCCAGCCGAGCCCTTCCTTCTGATAAGGGCGGAGCGTGCCGCGAAAGCCCTCCGTCGGTTCCTCGGCGACAGGCTGCAGATCAGCGATTCGCTTGCGCGCGCGGACGAAGACGTCGTCGAACTCGACGTCGTCGCGCCCGGCCAGCAGCGTATCGATCAGCAGCATCTGGTTGCTGCGGAAGCGAAGGGCTCCTTTGTGCTGCTCGCTGACGGAGGCGGTGAACGGTTCCAGACGCTCGCGCCAGTCGTTGCTGATCAGTCCAAGACTTCCGTCGTCGAGCGGGACGAATGATTCACCCTTGCGTACGGCGGTCAGGACGTCGGGCAGCGCTGCGGATGCGGAGCCGAAGCGCACGGTGGCTTCCAGGTCGAACCAGTCGATCCCGGATGAGATCGAAAGAGACATCTCGCCGCCGCTGCGAAAGATGCCTTCGCTTCCCTCGATCCGCCAGCCGGCCGTGATCAGCGGCGGCAACGCGCTCCAGAGCTGTTTGGAGGCGATCGTCAGTTCGCCGCCGTAGCCGCGCCGGAAACCGGCGGCCAGAAGCGCGGCGAGCAAAGCACGCTCCTTCTCGAAGTTACGGAGAGTGGCTGCTCGGATGTCCCGATCGTACAGGGCATGGTCGGCCCAGGCGTCGACGGGAACGCCGTCGTAATCGAATGACACTGCGGCTGTGAACTCGGCGGCATAGGGGGATTTCGCGAGACGGAGCAGCGGGAGCGGTTCGGCGCGACGGATATCGACGGTCAGCTCCGGCGGCAGCTCGATCGGCGGCAGCGCCGCCGCGGTCATCAGCACCTGGAGCAGGTCTTCGCCGTCCCTCTCCGGGACACGCACCATCCGCTGTCGCTGGAGCAGCTTGAGCATGCCGTCTGCGCCGCTGCTGTCCAGCGGCGCCACTTCCTTGTCGTGAAGCACGAGAGCCCCGCCTAACACATTCGTGGGTATGGGAAGCCTCTCGCTGCCGCGTCTGATGCTGCCGGTCAGCTCGTATTCGTTCTTGTTCCTGACGACCTCCAGCACGAGCTGCCAGGGCTGCTCGTTCCACTGCACGTCGTCGATCGTCGCACCGCCGAAACGCACGGAAAGACGGCCGGTCGAAGCCAGGATGGGGAGGAGGTGCTGCAGCGCAGGGAGACGGAGGGGCCGATTCGCCGGAATGGTCTCTTCGTAATCCGAGATACCGCTGCTGAGGATCGCCAGAATCTGCCGGTCCAGCGGATCGGTGATCTTGTTGATGTCGGTGAGCGGGATGGCCATGGCCCGCGGCTTCGACAGATCGCCGTTCTTTTTCGGCGAGCGAAGACCGATCTCCAGCACCACGCTGCTCCCGTGGGGCTCGAGCGTGTAATGCAGCTGGAAATATGCGGGGAGAGTCCGCTCGTACGAGGCGTACCGCAATGAGCGGCCGGCGGCCTGGAGGGACTGCTTCCAGGCCGGCACGAGGGGGACCACGCGTGACCCGTAGCGTCCGCTCGTTCCCGGGTACGAGAGTTGGTTCCGCAGATTTTCAAGACCTTCTTTTCCGGCATCGACGAATTCGTCGCCGATCTCGATCTGGCGGAACACGCGATCGCCGAACGCGTGGATGCGCGCGGCCTCGAGCAGCGTTGCCCAGATGTGCTTGCACAGCTCTTCCTCCCGTTCGAAGTAAGGGCAGTCGCAGGCGACGTCGACGGCAGTGCCGTCCTCCTGCAGCGTGACGCGATAGAGGTCTGATCCCTGCACCTCGGCTCTCAGCATGCCATCGCCGTCATGCGGCGCCCGCGCGATGCGCACCCGCCCACCCGATGCATACGCGTCGCCGCGGACGCACGAATTCTGCGAAAAGTACTGCCGGAGGTGTTGGAGAGAGTCTGGAGACATCGGCGGGTCTGTGCGCATCTTAGAACAGGGCCGCGGGGCCGTTGATTGCAGCACGCCGCACCGTGTAGGAGTGTGTCATCCCGAGCCGCGTCATCGCGCGCGCACGACACCTGAGACCAGAAACTCTCAATCGAGACCCCTCTCCCCGCCGCAGCGGGGAGAGGGTCCGCGAAGCGGGGGTGAGGGGCCTCCTCGCACCAGCAGTGAGCCCCCTCATCCGCCTTCGGCACCTTCTCCCCCGCTGCCGCGGGGGAGAAGGTGCTCGCCGGGAAAGCCGCATGAACGCTGGGAGTTTCTTAGCAGCCGGTTAACGGCGCGTGCGGCGGTGGAGCGGAAATGACCCGTTATGCTTAGGGGGCGCACAGCAGTGCGCCCCGCTCTCCCGTCGAGAGCTGCGGGCGCGCTGCTGCGCGCCCCTACCGATCCCTCTCAACTGAGCAGCTCGGTCGCGCGACGCTACATCGGCAGCCAGTACGACACTTTCACGAGGAATACGTCGTGGGAAGGGGCGTTCGGGATTGCGCGCAGATCGCGGGGGATGTGAAGGTCGCCGATTCCGGCGACGCCGGCGCGGTTCTCGTTCCAGGCGACGAAGAGCGCGGAGCCGGGACGGAACTCCCAGCGCGCGACCGCGCTGCCACGGATGCTTCGGAAGTTGAAGTCGGGATTGCCGCCGTACGCGTACGGTATGTAGTCGCGCGTCCGCGCCGCGGCGAGCGCGTGGTAGTCGTGGTAATGCCCGGCAGCGACGAACGGCTGCAGGTACACCTGAAACGAGAGCCGGGCATTGACCGTCCAGTCGGCGCGGGTGCCGATCTCGAACGACCGCTGCTCGAGGTCGGCGAACACATAGCGCTTTCCGTACGTCTGCGCGGCAGCGGCATCGCCGAAGGCAGTCACGTACTGCGTGTGATCGTGCGAGACCGTGATCTGCGGCGCGACGGAGAGCTGCAGATTCGAGCGCGGACGCGCGTTCAGCGCGATCCCGCCGGTGCGCGAGTACGAGCCGTCGTCGCTCCGCTCCAGATGTCCGGTGACGCTGAAGTTCACCGGCTTGCGGTCGTCGCTGTCGAGCTCCAGATCAGAGATCCATGCGCGCGACGTGCGCACGAGCGGTCCGCCACGCGTCAGACGATCGGAGAGCGCGCCGCCTACGCCCAGCAGTTCAACCGTGTACTTCCAGTAGTTGGCGAGAGTGGCGAAATGTTCGAGGATGACCCCGCGCTCGAGCGTGTCCCCGTCGAAATTGCGGTTCTGCCAGACACCGAGCCAGGCGTTTCGTTCGCGGAAACGCGCTGTCGGGTTCTGGTCGACGTACTGCATGAGGGCGTGGCTGGAGATGATGTCGGTGCGCTGCATGAACCCGACGTCGTTCGTCTCGAAACCGGGAGAATAGGCCTGCACCTGAACGTTAGGCCGCCAGATGCCGGTGGCTTTCGACAACATGACCCGGCCGGCCCAGCCGTCGAGTGAGGTTCGCGTCGGGTCGAGCGCGATGCGCTTCGCGTCGGGTCGCTGGTAGTAGCGCGACGGCTCCTGCTGCGTGAGAGCGATGGCCTCGCTGCTGCCGGTGACGTGTGAGGCCACGCCGAAGCCTTCCAGGATCCAGCTCTTGCTGGCAAAGCTGGCGAAGCCGTCCACGCCCGCGGTCGTCGCGGACTTGCGCAGCGAGGAAAGATCGTCCGTCAGCCTTCGATCGACGGAAGTGAGCAGGAACCCCACGCGCGAGCCGTCGCCGGTGTTCTTCGTAGCGCGCGACACGAAGTAGTTCGTCATCGGCTCGACCTGCTGGCGTTGCAGCAGTCCGCCGGAGATCAGGCGCGCATGCTCGGTGTTGGTCAGCGCATCGAGGAGGCCCAGGGACCAGCCGCCGGCAAGCTTGCCGCTGAGTTTGGCGGCGCCGAGGATGCGGGTTTGCGCGGGCTCTGCGATGAAGTCCGCGTTGGGCATGACCTGCGGCGCACGGCCGATGCGCCGCGAGTAGAACGGCTGCGGCGCGAAGAAGAAGTTGAAATGCGACGGCGCCGGCGTGTCGGAGAACTGGAAGATGTCCACCCCTTCCGTGAAGAACGGGCGCTTCTCCGGATAGAACGTCTCGAACTGCGTGAGGTTGATCACAGCCGGATCCACCTCCACCTGCCCGAAGTCGGGGTTGATCGTACCGGTCAATGTCAGACGCGGTGTGAGCGCGTACTTCAGATCCAGCCCGCCATCCTCGCGGTGGTCAGTCCGCTGGGAGATCGGATCGTTGCGGTCGAGCCGCGTGCGGATGTCGGAGCGCGCCACTGCGTACGGCACCAGCTCCAGCGAACGACCGCGATGGATCCCCTCGAGCCCGACGATGTCGGCGAAGTGCGAGACGAAGCCGGTCTCGCCTTTCCGCGTGTTGACGATGCGCACGGTCTCGTTGTTGCGCATGGTTCGCCGGGTGATGTTGAGGCCCCACACCTGTACCGGCTTGTCCGGAAACCGGAGCTGCGAGAACGGAATCCGCACCTCGGCGATCCAGCCGTCGGGGACGATCTTCGTAGCCGACTCCCACACGCCGTCCCAGCTGGGGTCCTCGCCGATGTCGTTGTAGAGGACCGTGTCGACCTGGACGTTGGACGGATTGATGGTGAAGGCGTTGCCGGAGAGCCGGTCGAGCTGGGGGTCGATGTTGATCGAGAGGAAGTCGCTCTCCGTGAAGCTGTCGCGGCGCGCCAGGCGCTCG
Organism: Thermoanaerobaculia bacterium; assembly: GCA_017883215.1. GTDB lineage: Bacteria > Acidobacteriota > Thermoanaerobaculia > Gp7-AA8 > Gp7-AA8 > JAJXWV01. Next base: position 6,889 of record JADGOA010000079.1, read on the forward strand.
TTCGGCCGCTGCGGATCGCTCATCTTCGCCCCGAAGTAGATGGCCTTGTCGTCATAGACGATGCGGATGCTGGTGCGCATCGTCGAAGGTTTTCCATCGTCGGGGTCGTGCTGCGTGAAATCGGTGAATTCCGGGGCGCTTTGCCAGGCCGCGTCCGACAGGTCGCCGTCGATGGCTGGCGGCGTGCTCACTCGGACAGCGTGCAGGATGGGATGCTCGGGCCAGTTGGCGCCATACAGCGAGGTGGCCACGGCGGCTGCCAGGACGAAGGTGGCTCGTCTGATCATATGGTCGCGACAGACTTACTCATGCGCGCTGAGAGCGCAAGCCACGGAATCGTGAACGGAAAATGTAACCGCGAAACCCATTGCGCAAACGCGTTTTCGAACCGATGTTGACGTTTGCCTTCAGCAGGGATGCTTCATCGCAGCTGTCAACGTGCTGAAGACGCCACAGTGTGAGGCGATGAACCGCTGAGGCGAAGGTTCCGGCACGGAAGCTCTATCGCAGATGTAAACGTGCGGGAGCCCGTCCCAGTGACGCGATGGGTCGCTGAGACAACATTGGCGCGGATGCCCCTTAGCGGCTGTCAACGCGTCGAGACCGGCCACGGGAGGCAAGGATCCCGTGGCTTTTTCTTTTTGACGCTCCGCTATCATGCCGGCGTGACCTCACGCGAGCGGATGGACGCGGCGATGCGGCCTGCAGAAGGCCTCACGCCCGACCGTGTGCCGGTGATGTGTCAAGCCTGCTCGGTGTCGCCCCGCACGCCGCCGGAAAACATCCTCGCCATCGCGCGTGCGGTCGAGGAGCCGGCGTGCGTCGCGTGATTCAATTCGCTGTCGGCGAGGTCCTCCCGACCGAGGAGGAGGTGCTGATGCGCACCGGCGTTCCGGCGGGCGTCGAGCCTTCCGCCGCTGTCGGCGCCCTTCTCCACGAAGCGTGCAGCCGGATCAGGAGGCTGGCACGGCCCCGCGGCATGTTTCAGCGAGTATCCGTCAAGGATTTCGCGCTCGTCCTCCGGGGCGCGGGCCGAAATGCCGCCGAGACGCCGTTGGACGAGATCGTTCCGCGAGCCGAGGCTCTGGCGCTGTTCGTCGGCACGATCGGGCAGGAGGTCGTGGACGACATCGCGGCGCTGTTCCGCGACGGTGACCCGGCCGTTGCCGTCATGCTGGATGCCTATGCTTCGGAGATGGCCAACGCGGTCGCGACGGATCTCGCCAGCCGGTTCGCCGGCGAAATTCGCGACGGGGCGTGCGTCCTGCCGTACAGTCCCGGCTACTGCGGCTGGCACGTGTCGGGGCAGCGCGCTCTGTTTGCCGCCCTCGATCCGCACGAAATCGGCGTCACGTTGAAGGAGAGCTGCCTCATGACTCCACTGAAATCCGTATCCGGCGTGCTCGTGAGCGGAGATGCCACCGTGCACCGCTTCAGGCCCCGATGGACGTTCTGCGAGGAATGCGTCGGTCGCGATTGCGTGCCGCGGATGAGGTCGGTGCGATGAGCTCTTTGCAGGAGCTGTCCGAGGCGGTGCAGCGCGGCGACGCGGCGGCGGCGAGCGGGGCAACGACTGCGCTCGTCGGCGGGGACATCGGTCCGGCCGACATCCTCAATCGCGCGCTGTTGCCGGCCATGGCCGTCATCGGTGAGCGTTTCCGCGAGCGCGAGATCTTTCTGCCTGACGTTCTCCTCGCCGCGCGGGCCATGAAAGCAGCGATGGCCGTTCTCGAGCCGCTGCTACTGCGCGACGGCGTGGCGAAATCGGGTGTCGTCGTTCTCGGCACGGTTCGCGGCGATCTGCACGACATCGGCAAGAACCTCGTCTCGGTGATGCTCCAGGGTGCTGGCTACGACGTGGTCGACCTCGGCAGCGACGTGGATGCCGACGCTTTCATCGATGCTGCGCTCGACGCGGACGCAGCGGTCATCGGCATGTCGGCGTTGCTCACGACGACGATGACGGAGATGGCCGCGGTGGTGCGGAGAATCGAAGAACGAGGGCTGCACGACCGGCTTCGGACCATCGTGGGCGGCGCGCCGCTCAGCGAGGCGTTCGCGCGCGAGATCGGCGCGGACGGGTTCGCGCCCGACGCCACTGCGGCCGTCGAGCGCATTCGCGAGCTGGTGCGTCGATGAAGGTCTCGCTGGCCCGACGCCTCGCCGCCGGAGTGGTCGTGGGAGACGGCGGCTGGGGGACGATGCTGGCCGAGCGTGGCCTCCCCGCCGGCGCGCCACCCGAGTTGTGGACGCTCCAGCGGCCGGAGATCCTGGCGGAGATCGCCCGCGCTTACGTCGATGCCGGTGCGGAGCTGATCACGACGAACACGTTCGGCGCCTCGCCGATGCGCCTCTCGCTGCACCGGCTGGGCGATCGTTTCGAGGAGATCAACCGGCGAGGGGTGGAGATCGTTCGAGCGGCGGTGGGGGACGAGGTGCTCGTCAGCGCTTCGATCGGACCGACAGGCCGTCTCCTCGCACCGCTCGGCAATGCCGATCCCGCCGAGGTGTCGCGCGGATTCGCCGAACAGGCCCGGATTCTCGTCGCGGCAGGAGCGGATGTCCTCTGCATCGAAACGATGACGGACCTCGAGGAGGCCACACTCGCCGTCCGCGCCGCTCGTTCAATCAGCGAGGAGATCGCGATCATCGCCTCGATGACGTTCGATATCACGCCGCGGGGGCCGTTCACGGTAATGGGGGTGTCGGTCTCGCAGGCGGCGGAGACGCTGGCATCCGCGGGGGCGACGCTGGTCGGCTCGAACTGCGGCGCGGGCGTCGAGGAGATGCGGATCGTGGCGAAGGCGTTCGTCGAAGTCGCGACTGTGCCGGTGGCCATTCAGCCTAACGCGGGTCTGCCGCGGCGGCAGGACGGAGTCCTGGTATATCCGGAGTCGCCCGATCGGTTCGCCGCGGCCGTTGCGGCGATGGCGGCGACAGGCGTAGGCCTCGTCGGCGGCTGCTGCGGCACCACGCCCGCGCACATTGCCGCGCTGCGAAGGCGCATTGGCCGGTGACGTGGCGACCGTAGGCACGGCGGGGCCATGCCATGTTGGAGTGCGGGCGTCTCGCCCGCCGCGATCGGGCGTCCCGCGCCAGATCGCTTTCACGATCGCCGAGCGCAGCCGGTCGCGAGACGACCGGCTGCGGCGGGCGAGACGCCCGCACTCCTGGATGCGGCCACGTTCCCCGCGTACGAAGGTTCGGCACGACGCATCCGTGCTCTACCCTAATAGAAGCGATGCGGTGGTGATCTTAGGGACGAGTGATCGTTTCGGCGATGCGCAGAGTCTGCGGCACGACGTCGCGTGGTGGCGTCGGAGAACCTACCGGTGGCCGCGCATCCCGCTGCGGGATTGAGCGCTCGCCGGCGGCGGATCGGGCGGACGTGGGTTTGCCGCCGGCTTGACCGCGGGAGCGTCATGCCTGTACGGCTTCGCGCTCGCCGGCCGCGGCGGATCCGCCTTCGCCGCCGGCTTCACCGCGGAAGCGCCGTTCTTCATGTCGAGGCGCGGCAGGTACCAGAAGGGGTCCGCGAGATAGTCGGGAACAAACGGCGGGGGGACGGCCACCACGGTCGGCTCCGGTGGCGCTGTCTCATGCGCTCCGCCTTCCTGGGCAGGTTCGCTTCTCGCCGGCGCGACCGCCTGGGCCGGCGTCTGCTTGAGCGCTGCCGACCGGTCGAGCAGCGCCTGCACGACTTTGTCGGACACGTGCGCATTCGCCATCGCGATCATGTCGTCGGCCGTCACGTCGAACGCCTGCTTCTCACCCTGAATGAATGCGACGATGGTCTCCTGGTCGACGCTGGCGCGCGTCATCTTGATGACGTCGTCGATGATGTTTGTCGCCAGCCCGAACAGAGGCGCAGCGGCGATCAGGAGGAAGGCTGTGGTGAAGCCGAGAATCGACCGTCTCACGTGAGGATCCTTTCGACAGCCGCGGGTGGACGGCGCCGGATGAACATGCGACAGCCGAGCCAGTCGCCTTCATGCATTTTGTGCCCGATTCGGAGGAATCGTTGATTGGATCGGCGGCTCTGCTCCTGAAACGAGGACAGCGCGTCACAAAAAGGAGGCAGAAAAGCAGACTGCGGGGTGTCGGCCGCAGTGTGCAGATGATGCCCTGTGGCACAGGCACTCCTGCCTGTGCAGATCCGGATTCGGCAGGCACAGACAAGAGTGTCTGTGCCACAGCATTTGCGCGGGACAACAGATAGATTTGGGGCATGCTTCGACGAATCGCTTTCGCTGCCGCGGCTTTGGTTGCGCTGACCGCTGTTGCGCAGGAGAAAACACAGCCGCAGCCGCCAGCAAAGCCACAGCAGACGATCCTCGCCGTCGGTGCGCACGCGGGCGACATGGAGCTGACCTGTGGCGCGCTGCTCGCCAGGGAGAGCCAGCGCGGGGTACGCGTCGTGCTGCTCCACCTCACTCTGGGCGAGCGCGGCAATCCGCGCATGTCGCCCGAGGCGTATGGAGAGCAGAAGCGCCGCGAAGCGACGGAAGCCGCCGCCGTTCTCGGCGCCGAGGTGACGTTCGCACCTTACCGGGACGGCGAGTTGCCGAACAACGATGAGGCGCGGCTCTTCGTCGCGCGTGTCATCCGGGAAGTCCGTCCGACGACGGTGATCACGCACTGGCGACACAGCATGCACAAGGATCACGAAGCTGCGAACGCGATCGTTCGCGACGCCGTCCTTCTGGCTTCGCTCGAAGGAGTCCTTCCTTCGCCGCCGTGGCGGGGCGTGCGCTCGGTCTGGTACGCAGAGAACTGGGAGGACGCGACCGATTTC
>JADGOA010000080.1 GCA_017883215.1 Thermoanaerobaculia bacterium
GACCCCTCATCCGGCCTTCGGCCACCTTCTCCCTGCTACGGCGGGGGAGAAGGGTCGCGAACGCGCGATCCCCGCTCATTGGGGCTAGGCTATGCACGTACCGAGGAGAAGACGATGAACAAACTTTCTCGCGTGCTCTTTCTGTTGATTGCGTGCCTGACGATCGGCATCGCCGGCACCCAGGCCGCGACGATCACGGCAATTAGAGCGGGCCGGCTCATCGATCCGGAGAGCGGAACGGCGTCGGCGAACCAGGTCATTCTGATCGAGGGCGAGAAGATCAAAGCCGTCGGGCCGGACGTGGCGATTCCCGCAGGGGCGACCGTGATCGACCTGTCGAAGCTCACGGTGATGCCGGGCCTCGTCGATGCGCACACCCACACTGCGCTCACCTACAAGGAGCAGCCGGAGAACAACTACTACTACCTCACCTATGTCATGGACTCATCGCCGCTGCGTGCAATCCAGGCGGCGTCGAACGCCATTCAACTGCTCAACTCGGGGTTCACTGTCATCCGCGACGTCGGCAACAACGCGCTCTACGCGGATTGCGCGCTGCGCCAGGCCATCGAGCAGGGATGGCTGCCCGGCCCGACGGTCATCCCTTCGGGTCCGATGATCGGCAGCACCGGCGGGCAGTTGTGGCCGACGCCGGAGATGTACAAGCAGCACGACATCATGTTCCCGGAGTACATCGACGCGAACAGTCCGGAGGAGATCGTCCGTGCGGTGCGCCAGAACATGCTGTTCGGCGCGCGAACGATCAAGTTGTGCATCGACTGCAAACCGTGGGGTTACTCGGTCGACGACATCAAGCTCGCGATCAACGAGGCGGCCAAGGGCGGGTGCAAAGTCGAAGGTCACGTGCAGACGCCGGAGGGAGCGCAGCGCGCGATCGACGCCGGCATCTACATCATCGCGCACGGCAATGCGCTCACGCCCGAGCAACACCGGCAGATGGCGGAGAAAGGGATCTTCCTCACCGGTACCGACACGCCGCTGACGAAGTATCGCGGCACAGAGGCGCAGTTCAAAGTCACGGTCGAGAAGTTGCACGACGCGTGGGAGAAGAAGGTCCCCCTCACCTTCTCGACCGACTTCGACTACTGGAACGATCGGATGAAGAACGACACGAGCGGCGAGTGGCTCACGCGCGGGGAGATGACGATCGCGTTCCTCGACACGTGGAAGGCCGCCGGGATCCCCGCCGCCGACACCCTCCGCGCGATGACGATCAACGGCTACAAAGCCGCCGACATCATCAAAGACCGCGGCCCGATCAAGGCGGGCTTCTACGCCGACCTGATCGCCGTCGCGGGCGACCCTCTGACCGACATCGATACCCTGCGCAATGTGCAGTTCGTCATGAAGAACGGAATGGTGTTCAAGCGAGACGGCGTGATGGTGCCGGAGAAGTTCTTCCATCCCGGTCCGGTGAGGATCCCGAACGGAAGGTGGACGCGGTGATCCGATTCGGGCGCTTCGCCTCCAGGATCCGGAACGTGGCGCACTTTCTCGCCTGACGCGCTGCTCGGCCACGTCGCGAATCGTATGGTCGAGCTCGCGCGAAAATAGCGGCGCGGTCGCACGAGCTGCGCTTGCCCCAGGGAGGATCAGATGAAGGTTCATGGCGCGATCCCGAATCGATTCCGCTTCGCGGCGCTGGCAATCCTTGGGTTCGCAGCAGTCACGGCGCGCGGCGCGGATCATGCGGCGCGAATCGACGGGCCCCTTCACACCGACGGGCGCGCGATTCGAGACCGCAGCGGCCGTGAAGTGATCCTGGCCGGTGTCAACAGTTCGGGCATGGAATGGGGCGCCGGCGAACCGTGGACGGATGGGCACTGCGAAGGGCTGCGCGACGACCGCCACCTCGGATGCTATGCCGTCGAAAACGCTCCCGGCGACGAGGAATGGCGCCAGATCGACTCGTCGGGCTTCAACTCGATCCGACTTCCCATCGCCTGGGCGAACCTCGAGCCCGAGCCTCCGACTCTGCGCGGGAGAGCGGTCGAGCACCACTGGAACGAGGACTACCTGCGCGCGCTCGACGGAATCGTCGAGGCCTGCCAGCGGCATCACCTGGCCGTGATTCTCAGCATGCACCAGTGGGCGTGGTCGCCGGCGCTGCGTCCCGAAGGGAAGAACGCGAACCTGACGGGCCACGGCAACGGATTTCCCGCATGGCTGTATCGCAAGAACACGAACCAGATCGAGGCGCGCCGGGAGTTCTTCAAGAACGCTCGGATGGTCCTGCCCGGCTACTCGATTCAGGAGGCACTCGCCGACGCGTGGACCAGGGTCGCCTCCCGTTATCGCGGTCGGATCTGCGTCGTCGGAGCCGATCTTCTCAACGAGCCATACCTGGCCATGGAAGGAGAGCCGAAAGCCGATCGCATCCCGCTCGATGATCTATTCGAGAGGCTCGGGCAATCGGTTCATCGCGCCAACTCCGAGCTCCTCCTGATCGTGCAGGACGACCCGCCCGCGACGCCGATCACGAGACGCCCGGCGCTTCCGAATCTCGTCTACTCAATCCACCTCTATCCGAAGAAGTGGGATGCCCGCGCGGCCGCGAAGCTGACCGCGAGCGTGGCGCGCGGAGCGAAGTGGAATGCGCCGTTGTGGGTGGGCGAGTTCGACATGATCGGCGGCGGCAACGCGCAGGAAACCGAGGCGATGCTGAAAGCCTTCCGAGAGAATCGTGTGGGATGGGCGTACTGGGCGTATTCGCGGGCGAGCAAGCCCCTCCGCGATGGAGCGCGTCTGCGAACGGACCGCGTGCAAGTCCTCCAGCAGGGATTCTGATGCGGGCACGTGGAGTGGATCAGAATACAAACCGGGGCATCCTCGATGCCGGTTGCGCTGCAGAGACTGGTTGGGCTGTGCCGCCCGCACGGAAGTCGCCTGGCAGCACCGGCCGCTCGGGCAGCTTGCAGCTCACCTGGCGCGTCTTGCCGTTCCTGAACACCGTGAGGCGGACGGTCGAGTCGACCTTCAGACTCTCGAGCGCCTTTCCGAACTGTTCGGGCGTCGAGACCGGCGCGCCATCGACGGCGGTGATGATGTCGCCGCCGAGGAGAAACTCCTGGCCGGCGAGCGTGACCTCGAGCTCGCCACCGGTGAGGTTCGCCTCCTGAGCGGGACTTCCCGGCTCGACGACTTCGATCAGCACGCCGTCGACGAGAGGAAGCCTGAAGAGCTCCTTGAGCTCGGGCTGGACGATCTGCCCCTGTACGCCGAGCCAGGGACGAATCACCCGTCCATCCTTCAGAAGCTTCGGCACGACCTCCTTCAGCAGCGAGGAAGGGATCGCGAATCCGATGTTCTGCGCATTCTGCATCATGACTGTGGAGATCCCGACGACCCGACCGCAGCGATCGACGAGAGGCCCACCCGAATTGCCCGGGTTGATCGGAGCGTCCGTCTGGATCAGCGGCTCGGCGTTCGAGTACGGCACGTCGCCGAGCAGGCGATTGATGCCGGAGACGATGCCACGGGTCATCGTCTGATCGAGTCCCATCGGATTACCGAGCGCGAAGACGTCGTCACCGACGCGAAGGGCGTTGGAGTCACCGAGGATTGCGGCCGGGAGCTTGCCCTGAGACGGTGCGGGGATCTTGATGACTGCGAGATCGAAGACCGGATCGGCACCCACAAGGTGCGCGGGAAGCGTCGTCCCGTCGTCGAGCGTGACCTGAATGATGTGGCGGCCGAAGACGACGTGCGAGTTGGTGAGAAGGATTCCGGAGCCGTCGATGATCACTCCCGACCCGGCGACGCGGGAAATCCGCTGGAGGCGGTCAAAGGGATTGATCGACATCGCCGAGATCGATACGACCGACGGCGAGACCTGAGCGTAGAGCGCGGTGGCGTCGGCCGGACAGGGAAGTGGGTCATTCGCAGGCGCCGGGGCAGGGGCCTGAGAACCCGATGTCGAAGCGATGGATGCCGGCGGCTCAGCGGTGGTGGCCGACGCCTCGCCTGCCGTCATCAGCGAGAGCAGTAGAAATGACAAGATCATTGGCAACTCCTTCGGTCGATCCCGGCAGCTCGAACCCGCCGGACTCGATCGGATCGAGCCGCGAGAAGAGTTTCGGACGTCGGCTCGGATACGCCCGAAAGGGCGGTTCGTTGAAGAGGCATCGCTCGCGTTCCCGCGCCATGCGGGCTTTCAAGGATCTGACAGTGACCTGGCACTGAGTGCTGGCATCAGCGCGGGAATGGAGGTCCTGCCTTTGCACCGGCGACGAGTCCCAGGGGCCGATGCAGCAGCCGTTGCAGGACCTCCTCTTCGCCGATCTCGGCCAGGAGCGTGAGCTGATACGCGCGCGCCAGGCGGTCCATGCAGCCGCGTGCGTCGCGCTCGTCCAATGATTCGAGGGACGAGGCCAGTGCGTCTGCCGCCGGCGGCGACCACCCGCGAATGCGCGCCAGCATCGCCTCGTGCGCCCGCTCTTTCCGTGCGCTGCGGAGCGCGTCGAGCACCAGGATGTTGGTCGTCCCTTCCCAGATCGGCAGGACCTGCGCGTCGCGCAGGAGGCGCGGCATGACCGATTCTTCGATATAGCCGTTCCCGCCGATCAGTTCCATCGCCTCCGAAACGGATGGCACGGCGAGCTTGCCGGTAACGGCCTTCGCGATCGGCGTCAGGATGCGCAGGAGCTGTGTCGCATCGGCATCCCCTGCATCGGAGCGGCGAAGTGCGTCGACCGCTTCGAACGTGAGGAGGAGCGAGGCGAAGTGCTCGGCCTCGAGGTCGAGCAACGTCTCCTGCGCGAGAGGAAACTCGGCGACGCGCCGTCCGAAGGCCATGCGGCGCTCGACATACCAGCGCGCCTCGTGGATGGCGCGACCGATCAGCGCCACCGCAGCGACGGCGTTGTAGAGGCGCGAGAAGTTCAACATCTCGGCGATGACGTGAAAATCGCCGATCTCCTCCGCGCACGCATCCGCCAGCGTCACTTCGCCGGTGGGCATCGAACGCACGCCCAGCTTCTCTTTGATCCGGTCGATCGTCAGCCCGGGATTGTCGCGCCTGAGCATCAGATATGTTCGGATTCCGCGGATGCCCGGCTCCCCTCCCTCAGGACGTGCGGTAACGAGCGCCACCGCGGCGTCCACATTCGAGCAGAACCACTTCTGTCCTGTCAGACGCCAGCTGCCATCGGCGGCGCGACGCGCGACCGTCTCGTTCGCCCCGACGTCCGACCCGCCGCTGCGCTCCGTGAGGAACATGCTGCCGGTCCAGAGCGTGTCGACGTCGGTCGAGGCGAGGCGTGGAATGAGCCTCTCGATCTGCTCGCGCGTTCCGTGGCGCGCGAGGACGCGCGCAACTCCGTCGGTCATGCAGAGCGGGCAGTAGAGTCCCACTTCGGCCATGGCGAAGAGGTAGCCGAGCGCGAAGCCGACGAAGGGAGCGCCGGCGGAATGCTCGTGCCGGGTGTACTTCATCGCGATCATCCCGGAACCGTAGGCGATCCGCTGCATCTCGCGATAGGAAGGGTGGTAATCGATTCGATCGACGCGGTTGCCGCGCGCATCGTGCGTGACCAGCTGCGGCGAGTTGCGATCGGCCAGCATCGCCAGCGGCGCCGCCTCGCGTGCGGCGCGCTCGCCAAGCCGCTGCAACTGCGGTTCCGCCCATCGCCACGCGGCATCCCCTAACTTCCGCTTGCAGAGCTGCTGAAAACGCGGCGACGCATCCCAGTACGAAACTTCCGGCGGCTCAGGAATCATGGGTGAAATATACGGCCGAAACTGGTTTGCCCGGTCCTTTGAAGGCGACTTCCCTCTCCGCGCTGCGGCGGGGAGAGGGAAGTGGCTCGGTATGTTTCACGCTCCGGGTTTCGTACGCGATGGTCTGGCTCGGGACGACACAAGCGCTGTTCATCGCGGCTGGAACGCCACGGTCAGCTCGAACCACGTGTCGACCGCACGCCCGTGAAGAATGCCGGGCGCGAACTGCCACTGCCGCAGAGCCGCCAGCGCCGGCTCGTCGAACATCGCAAAGGAGCTGCGGACGACATGCGCGTCGCGAACATGGCCGTCCTTGTCGATGACGCATTCGAGAACGACGGTTCCGGACATCCTTGCGACGAGCGCGGCGCGCGGATACTGCGGCTCGACGCGATGCAGTACCGCGGCGGGCCGCACGTCGCCGACCGGCCGGTACACGCGGTCGGGATCGTCATTACCCCGTGTCGCCGGCTGCTGCCCCACGTCGACACTGCCGATCACACCGTCCGGATCTCCGACATCGGATGACGACAGACCGTCGCCGATCGGCGCGTTTGGATCGGTCGTGGTCGCAGGAGTGGAGAACGGCTGCACCGCGTCGGGAATGCGGTCAGGAGCGACGGCCGTGCGAGGAGCTGTCGGTTGCGCCGCCTGCTGCGGTGCGGCGGCCGGTCGTTGCGCTGCGCGAACGCCGAGGGGCGCCGGAATCGTGACGCGGATCGGCTCGAGGTAACGCGGCAGCTCGCTCGGCGGGTTCTTGGGGAACGTGAGCGAGCTGACCGTCCCGAAAACAAACGCCATCACGACTGCCGAGTGAAGGGTGATCGATGCGGTGAGGAGTCCATACCGCCGCTGCGCCGCGACTTGGGTGGCCACGTGTGAAGTCTCGAACATCACGTCCTCCTTGTGTCCGTTGGACACCAGAGGCGGAGCGAACCGAAACCGCGGGGCGGCAAATTCACGCGGTCGTAACACCCAGGAGCACAGCCTCTCATGGTGACGGAGAGATTGCATCGCCCGCGGCACGCGAACGCCGGAAAACGAGCAGCAGCGCGGGAATCAGCGGGACGCACATGGTGGCGATCGCCTTCGTCATGAGAACGGGATCACCGCTGCCGAGGCGCGGCCAGTTGAAAATGAAGAGATCGGCGGTGAAGTGGGAAAGGATCACCGTCAAAGCGTCATAGCGGAGGAATGCCCATCCCCAGACGCAGCCGACCGCCGTCAATGCGAGGGCGCGCCCCCAGAAGGGCTCCGCGGGCGGGAGGAAGTCGAGGCCGGTGTGGCTCGCGCCGTAGAGGATCGCCGGGACGACGATGGCGATCCACTTCCTTCCCGTGAGCGATAGCAGCCACGTTCCGGCGAAGAATCGATACGCCGTCTCCTCCACCATCGCCACCATGAAGAAATAGAGGAGCGTGGAGACGGCCGGCATGCGCGAGTTGATCGCGAAGAAGAAGAATCCCTGCGGCTGGATGGCGACCCATGCGCCGGCGATCGACCGAAGAAGGAGGAGCGTGGCCACGAGCGCGCCGCCGCAGACTAGGCCGACCAGAAAGCCGCGCGCCGAGGCGATGCCGACGTCGCGGTCGAGCAGCCGTCCCCGTCCCGCGCGCCAGAAGGAGCTGCCGCGATGCGCGCCGCCGCGGCGGTCGAGAGCGTCGCCGGCGGCGAGGACGACGAACAGCGCGAAGGCAATCCACGCTCCCTGCGCAAGCGAGAAACCGATCGTCTGAAAGTCGGCCACCCAGCGTGGCCAGAGCGGGTCCCACTCCCGCAGAAGTGCGAACGCGCGCAGCGCCTGGGACACGACGAAAAACACCGCGATGATCGCCACCCATCCGGCGGCGCGCTTCAGCCGCACCTCTCCTCTCTGAAGGCTCGTGAGGAAGATGACGACAGCAGCCAAACCGGCCACGCCGAGGAGGATAAAGCTCGACATCTGCAGCGCGGCGACCGGTGCCTCCCGCTTGCGGGCCGCGCGGCGCGCGCTTTCGGGCGGGACGAGCTGCCGCTGCACGGCGGTCACGTTCGCGCCCGTGACCGTTACGCTCACGCGCTCTCGCAGCTCGGGAGTGCGCGAGAGCCAGGACTCGTAGACGAAAACATGGTCGCGGCGCGCGGGGCGGTCGCGCTCGGTGTGCCCTTTTTCCTCGAGATTCCCGGAGATCGCGTCATGAGCAACCTCCCGTGCGCGGCCGGCACTCAGCGCGGCGCCGGGCGCGTCCTCCTGCACCGTTCTCCCCCACCCGATCACTCCGCGCTCCGGGTGAAACTCGACCCAGATCGAATCCGGATCGCCGCGCTTCTTGAAGTCGATCTCGTAAACATAGAGCGGCTCACCGCCGCTGATCAGCTTCTGCGCCGCGCCGATGCCGAACGTCCGCGTGACGTAATCGAGCGCGAACTCGTCGAGCCGCAGCGCGCTGGCGGCTGTGTAGTCGTGCACGTCGATGCCGCGCGTGTGGAGGAACGTCTCCGCCTGCGGGATCAGCCCTTTGGGCGTTGCGTTCACGTCGACATCGGCCAGCGGCCAGAGGTTGCGGAGCGACGCGAAGAAGAGCACGCCGCCGGCGATGGCAACGATCAGCAGCCAGAGATCGCCTCGCCCGAAGCGGGCGCTGTCAGGAGACATCGCCGTCGATTATCGCGGATGTCTGGTGCACAAGCGTTGCGGGCCCGGCTTCTTCACCACAGAGCCACAGAGGACACAGAGATCTCTGCGTGCCTCTGTGTCCTCTGTGCTACTAACCTCGAGTTCGACTCGCCAAATGAAAAAGCCCCCGTTTCCGGGGGCTTTCCGTTGATTGCTGACTTGAACGGTTAGGCGTTGTGGCCTTCGCCGCCACCTTCGTGACCACCACCTTCGTGGCCGCCACCTTCGTGACCGCCGCCTTCACCTGCGGGGCGCGGCGGGCGCGGAGCGGCGCCTTCGTGGCGCGGGCCGCGATCGTCACGGCGCGGACCGCGGTCGCCGCCTTCGCGACGGAATCCGCCACCGCCACCTTCGCGACGGGGGCCGCGGTCGCCGCCGCCACCACGATGGTCGCGAAACCCGCCACCACCGCGATGCTCGCCGCCGCCGTGCTCGCCGGGGCCGCGCGGGCCGCGCGGACGGTCGGCGCGCTCACGCGCCGCTGCGGCCTCCTCCTCGGTCGGAGGCGGAAGCAGCGGTTTGCGGGAGAGGCGGATCTTGCCGGTGTCGGGCTCGATGCCGACCACCTGCACCTCCACCTCGTCGCCGATCTGGAAGAGGTCCGTGACCTGGCCGACGCGCGAGTGCGCCATCTCGGAGATGTGAAGGAGTCCGTCCTGACCCGGCAGGATCTCCACGAACGCTCCGTACGGCTCGATGCGCTTGACCGTGCCTTTGTAGTTGCGGCTGATCTCGGCCGAAGCCGTGAGGCCCTTGATGATCTCGATGGCGCGCTCGGCCGACTTGGCGTCCATCGAGGCGATCGTGACCTTGCCGTCGTCCTCGACGTCGATCTTCGTTCCGGTCTCTTCGATGATCCAGCGGATGGTCTTGCCACCGGAACCGATGACGTCGCGGATGCGGTCCTTCGGAACCTGAATGGTGTACAGCCGCGGAGCGAACTCGGAGAGCTCGGTCCGCGCCGTGGAGATCGCAGCATCCATCTTGTCGAGGATGAAGATTCGACCGGCGTGCGCCTGCTCGAGGGCCTGGGCCATGATCTCGCGCGACAGGCCGGCCACCTTGATGTCCATCTGCAGGGCGGTGATGCCCTTGCGGCTGCCGGCGACCTTGAAGTCCATGTCGCCTTCGTGGTCTTCCATGCCGGCAATGTCGGTGAGGACCGCCACGCGGTTGCCCTCTCCAGTCACCAGCCCCATGGCCACACCGGCGACGGCTGCCTTCATCGGCACGCCTGCTTCCATCAGCGAGAGCGATCCGCCGCAGACGGAGGCCATCGACGACGAGCCGTTCGACTCGAGAATGTCGCTCACGCAGCGGATGGTGTATGCGAACTCGTCCTCGGTGGGCAGCAGCGGCTGCAGCGCGCGACGGGCCAGATTGCCGTGGCCGATCTCGCGGCGCGCCGGGCCGCGCATGAACTTCACTTCACCGACCGAGAAGGGCGGGAAGTTGTAGTGCAGCATGAAACGCTGGAAGGTCTCCCCTTCGAAGTCTTCGATCTTCTGCGCTTCCTGGGGAGTGCCGAGGGTGATGGTGACGAGAGCCTGGGTCTCGCCGCGGGTGAAGATGGCCGAGCCGTGTGTACGCGGAAGCACGCCGAGCTCGATCGAGATCGGACGGATCTCGTCGAAGTTGCGGCCGTCCGGGCGCTTTTTCTCGTCGAGGATGATGCTGCGGAACACGCGCACTTCCATCTCGCCGAACGCCGCCTGGACGGCGGCGACACGCTCGGTGTCTTCCGCCGGAACGGCCGCGACGAGCTGCGCCTTGAGCTGCCTGATGGCGTCGTAACGCGCCTGTTTGCCGGTGGTGGTCATCGCTCCGCGGAGCGTTGCGCCGTGCTCGGCCATGAGCTGGTCGACCAGCTCGGTGGTGAACTTCGGGGTGTACGCAACTTCGAGCTTCGGCTTGCCGATATCGGCGCGCAAGGCCAGCTGGAGCTCGCAGATGCGCTTGATCTCGGCGTGGGCGGCGTCGAAGGCGTCGAGAACGATGCTCTCGGAGACCTCACGCGCTCCCGCTTCCACCATGACGATGGCGTCCGGCGTGCCGGCCACGATCAGGTCGAGGTCCGAAAGATCGCGCTGCGCGTTGGTCGGATTGATGACGATCTGGCCGTCGGTGTAGCCGACGCGCACCGCACCGATGGGGTGAAGGAACGGAATCTCGGAGATGATCAGCGCCGTCGATGCGGCGTTGATCGCCAGCACGTCCGGATCGTTCTCGCCGTCGGCCGACAGGACCAGCGCAATGATCTGCGTCTCCTGCCGGTAGCCTTTCTGGAACGACGGGCGCAGCGGCCGGTCGATCAGACGACAGGTGAGGATCTCTTTTTCCGTCGGACGTCCTTCGCGCTTGAAGAAACCGCCCGGGATGCGTCCGCCGGCGTAGGTGTACTCCTTGTAGTCGACGGTGAGCGGCATGAAGTCGCCCATGACGGTGCCGTCTTTGTAGCATGCGGTGGCGAGCACGACTGTGTCGCCGTAGCGGATGACGCAGGCCCCGTTGGCCTGTTTGGCGATCGCACCGGTCTCGAGAGACAGGGTTTTCCCGCCGATCTGTAGTTCCTTCTTGTTGCTCATTGTTCCCTTCGATGCGTGAGCCACTCATCACTTCACGCTTTGTGATTGACCGCTTTGGGCCGAACGATGGGATCCGGCCGGAGGGGAAACGGCTGCAGGGTCTGCGCCGGTGGAACACAGGCGCCTGTCGCCTGCGGGAAAAAAAAGGAGGACAGGCGGGGTACCTGTCCTCCAGTCGGTGTTACTTGCGGATCCCGAGCTTGTCGATGATCGTGCGGTAGCGCTCGACATCGGTCTTCTTCAGGTAGTCCAGAAGACGACGGCGGCGTCCGACCAGTTTCAGCAGCCCGCGGCGGCTGTGGTGGTCTTTCGCGTGCGTCTTGAAGTGCTCGGTGAGATAGGTGATTCGGTTGGACAAGAGGGCGATCTGTACTTCCGGTGAGCCCGTATCGCCGTCGTGAGTGCGATACGTAGTAATGAGCTCGGTCTTCTGCTCTTTAGTGGTCGACAAAATCCAGTCTCCTTAACCGGCTTAAGCGTACCTGTTCGATACACGTGTTATGAAATCGGGTCACCATAACAGCGGGTGGGGTCGAAATCAATCCCGCGGGAAGTTTGTGGTGGACGCCCGGAGGGATTCGTGGAGCAAGTCGCGCAGATCTTCTTCGGAACGCCGCTTTCGTTTCCACTCCGCTCGGTGCCGGCCGGGTGGAACTCCGGCTTTCGACTGGCAAGTTTCGTCAGCGCAGCAGCC
>JADGOA010000419.1 GCA_017883215.1 Thermoanaerobaculia bacterium
GACGCGCGCGTCCCGAGCCCGCGTTCGGCCGAGGGCGCAGGTGAAGCGGAGATGACACTGTCATTCCGGGCCGGCGGAACCCCGGAGGGGTGAAGCGCGGCGAGGAATCCCCCGCCAGCCCGGGAGTGCGGGGGATCCCTCGCTGTCCTCCGCCTCTCCGCGGCTTCGGCAGCCGCTAATGAACCTCTGCAACGCGAATGTAGGGACGCGCAGCAGCGCGTCCGCAATTCCGGTGGGCGGAGGGCCGACCAGAGCTGCGGGCGCGCTGCTGCGCGCCCCTACAGGTTCACGGGCCCGGAATGACACACGCGACGAGCGCTCCCCGATCGCCAACTGCGACAGAGTCGCGATACACTCACCGCCATCACCCGACATCGCGCCTGAGGAGAATTCGTCATGACAGCTCTGCCCGCGCTCTGGCTTCCGATTCTTCTTTCTTCGATCATCGTCTTCGTCGTCAGCTCGCTCATCCACATGCTCACGCCGTGGCACAAGAGCGACTACCCAAAGATGCCCGATGAGGATGCCGTCCGCGACGCGCTGCGTCCTCTGGCCATTCCGCCCGGCGACTACGTGCTTCCCTGTCCCGGCAGCATGGAGGAGATGCGCTCCCCCGAGTTCGCCAAGAAGATGAACGAGGGGCCGAAGATGATGCTCACCGTGATGCCGAACGGCCCGGCGAACATGGGCGGGCCGCTCGTCCTCTGGTTCCTTTACTCGGTCGTGGTCGGCATCTTCGCCGCGTACATCGCGTCGCGCGCCCTTCCGCCTGGCGCGCATTACCTGCAGGTCTTCCGCTTCGCCGGTGCCACGGCGTTCATCGGCTACTCGCTCGCCCTCTGGCAGATGTCGATCTGGTACCGCCGCTCCTGGGTGACCACGATCAAAGGGACCATCGACGGATTGATCTACGCGCTTCTGACCGCCGGTACGTTCGGATGGCTCTGGCCGCACTGATGTGTGACGCGTGGCCGCCCACCCCTCTCGGCCAGTTGCTCAGTTACTCAATGGCGTTCGGGATGGAAGATCCTGTAGGGCACGGCTGCGCCGTGCCGAATCCTGGTGGGCGGGCGGCTCGTTCCCCCACCCACGAGAGTTCGGCACGGCGCAGCCGTGCCCTACGGTGAGCGGCTGGACCTGCGTCGCCCGATGTCAGTCGACGACAGTCGGACGCAGTCCGAGGAGCTTGATCGATCCATCCGCACGGCGCTCCGTCACCTACTCGCTACCCACCGCCCGCCATGATCCTCGCCCGCCAAATGGAGTAGCATTCCGCACTCACGTTGAGCCCGCAACGCTCGGAGAAACGGCATGAACGAAACGGAAGTGGTGCGGGAGCTCTCCCGCCGAACCTCTCTGCCGGAAACGACGGCAGGGGCGGTCTTCGACGCAGTGCGTGAGCTGGCCCGGGAGGGCATCATCGATCAGGACATTCTCTTCGCCGGCAAGCCCGTCGAGACCGACGCCATCGTCAAAGACCCGGCCCTGCCGCTGGTCGCGGCGGAGAATCCGCCGGTTGCCAGTCACTCCGACCCGCATCTGGTCGAAGACCTGATCGCGCGGGCGCGGAAGCACCCGATGGGTCTGGAATTTCTCGTCAGCGGATTCCTCGCGAGCGTGGCCATCGCTCTCGGCGCTCACGCGTTCACCGTCGAGGCCGCGCGCGAGCGGCTGCGCAAAGAAAAGAAGAACGAGTCAAAGGAAACGACCGGCTCATGACATCGCTCCGCTTCCCGAAAAAGGTCGAGCTCGCGGACATCACCGTCCGCGACGGATTTCAGCACGAAGAGAAATGGATCCCGACTGCGGCGAAACTCTGGATCGCCGAAGAGCTGGTCCTGGCCGGCTACCGCCGCATCGAAGTGACGAACCTCGGCAGCCCCAAGAGCATGCCGCAGTTCGCCGATGCCGAACAGCTGCTCCGGGAGATCCGGACGAGCAAGCGGATCGCGAAGCACATCGGCGAGGTCGAGCTGACCGCGATCACCATCCGCGAGCGCGCCGTCGACAGGGCCATCGAGCTCAAGAAAGCAGGCTTCGGACCCGATCGCATTCTGATGATGGTCTCCACTTCGGCCTCGCACATGAAGAAGAACTCCGGCCTCGACCACGCCGGCTACTGGGCCGAGGCGGAGCGGTCGATCAAAAAAGCGCACGACGCCGGGATCAGGGTGAACGGAACGGTGAGCACGATCTGGGGATGCCCGATCGAGGGGCCCACCCGGCTCGAAGACGCCGTGGCGTTCACGAAGCGCTTCCTGGAGATCGGCGCGGATGACATCGAGCATGCCGATCACGACGGCTCGGCTCCGCCGAACCGCGTCTACGACTACTTCTCGATGATCCTCGACGCCATCCCGGATACGTCGAAGCACCTGGCGCACTTCCACGTCACCCGAGGATGGGGTCTGGCGAACGTGCTCGCCGCGCTGCAGGCGGGGATGATCCGATTCGAGAGCACGTTAGGCGGCATCGGCGGCCAGCCGGCGAACTTTTTCGACGGGGTGCCTGTCGCCGGAACCGGGAAGTACTACTACCAGGATCCGAACAACGTCGGTCTGGTGTGCACCGAGGATCTGGTGGTGATGCTCGACGAGATGGGAATCGAGACCGGACTCGACGTCGATCGCATTCTCGCCACCGGCCGCACGGTCGAGCGCATCGTCGGCCGCCGCCTGCGCAGCGAGACCGTCAAGAGCGGCCGCATCCCGAAAACGACGACGGGGCTGTAGGGCATCTGCGGCCCAGCCGACAGTGTTGCGATTGCCGCCACCATTTTTCACCACAGAGGCACAGAGAGCACGCTGTTAGGCCGACCTCCTTAGGGCACGGCTGCGCCGTGCCGAACCGCGTGACGGTTGCGCAGACCGTTCCGCCGCCCACGGGAGTTCGGCACGGCGCAGCCGTGCCCGACGGAGGCAGCACGTTTCCTGTGCAATCGGTTGTTCGCCACCCAGCTACTTGGCGCCTCAAGTCTCGCGCCGCGGATTCTTGGAAATCAATCGCACCGAGGATCACAGAGGTTCTCGTTCTTTCTCTGTGCTCTCTGTGCCTCTGTGGTGAATTCAATCTTGCAA
>JADGOA010000420.1 GCA_017883215.1 Thermoanaerobaculia bacterium
ATCTCGAGGACATCGTGCTCAAATCGATGGCGCCGCGCATGGAGCAGCGGTACGACACTGCGCGGGAGTTCTTCGAGGCCCTGGAGGAGTACGAGGCCCGGCAGCCACTCAAGGCCACGGCACGCGTCGCCGCTCCCCCGGCTTCGATGCCGACGCAGATGGATGTCGTCGCGCCAGCTGGCAAAGGAAAGTCGGCATGGGCGCTGGTGAACGTGAAGCGCGACGCCGGCGAGAAGTACGCACTCGACGGCGAAGTGATGGTCGGCCGCGATCGAACCTGCTCGATCGTCCTTACCCATCCAGCCGTGTCGCGGCGGCACGCGAAGATCACGCTGAGCGGGACCTCGTGCGTTCTCGAGGATCTCAAGTCGGCGAATGGAACGTACGTGAACGACTCGCGCGTGGAACGCGCCAACCTGAAACCGGGCGACGTGGTGAGGTTCGGCGCCGACCCGTCGTGCAGTTATGTCTTGCGAGATCATTAGCGAACGGCCTGTGGCCGGGCACGGTTCGAAGTCGCACCGCGCCCGGCAGCCGGCGGTCCGCTGCGTTTTACCGGGAGCCCTATGAGCCAGATCCCCTGTTTGAAATGCCGGCAGCCGATCGAATCGGAGGTCGACCAGTGTCCCAATTGCGGTGAGCGGGTGACGCTGTTCCAGCGCACGTACTCAGCCCGGCTGCTCGATGGCAAGTACCAGATTCTCGACCGCCTCGGCATCGGAGGGATGGGCGAGATCTTCCGCGTCCGCCACATTCACCTCAACGAGTTGCGCGTCATCAAGATCATGCGCCCCAACGTCGCCGCCGACGATCAGGGCATGCAGCGGTTCCTGCAGGAGGCGCGCACCTCCACCATGATCAAGCACCGCAATCTGGCGATGCTGTACGACTTCGCGCAGCTCGACGACGGCTCGTACTACATGGTCTGGGAGTACATCGACGGGACCAACATTCAGAAGTGGATCGCACAGAACGGGCCGATGCCGGCGCGCCTCAGCGTCGAGATCTCCGTCCAGGCCCTGACGGGTCTCGATCACCTCCACTCCATGGGGCTGATCCATCGCGACATCTCACCCGAGAACATCATGCTGTCGCAGGACCACCACGGGAAGCTGCTCGTGAAGGTCATCGACTTCGGTATCGCCAAGTCGCTTGCGGAGGGTGAATCGGGCCACGGCCTCACGCAGACGGGCATGTTCCTTGGGAAGCTCAAGTACGCCTCTCCCGAGCAGGCCGGATTCCTCAAGGAAGACGAGCATCTCGACCCGCGCTCCGACCTCTACTCGTTCGGCATCGTGCTCTACGAGATGCTGGCCGGCCGCGCTCCGTTCCAGGCCACCAATCCTCACGGCTACATCCTCAAGCACGTCACCGAAAAACCCGCGCCCATCGCCGAGTTCAATCCCGACGCGAAGGTTCCGCCGCAGCTCGAAGCGATCGTCATGAAATCGCTGGAGAAGAGCCGCGACAGCCGCTTCGCCACGGCCGCCGAGTTCGCAGAGGCGCTCGAAGAGATCCGCAAGGGCATCGCGCCGGACGCGAAGTATGGTCTGGGCGAGAGGCTCATTGCGCTCTCCGGCGCGAAGACGCTCGCCGATCTGCCGGCGTTCACCAGCGGCACCACGCCGGGAACCATGGCTGCGACGAAGGCCGCCCGCGCCGGCACCGGTCCGACCAGAACGGGCGCCGACGAAGCCACCGTCATGGAGCGCGGCGTGACCCAGCAGACCGTGTCCGGCTCCGAAGCGACCGTCGTCGAACGGAAGGGCGGGGGAGACGAGGCCACGGTCATGGAGAAAGGCGTCGCCGCGGCGCCGACGGTGCTCGAGGCCAAGGCTCGATGGGCGGACAGCGGCGCTGCGGAGCCGACCGTGCTCGAGCGGCAGGGCGCCGGTCCGCAGAAGAAGAACACCGCCCTTATCGCTGCGATCGCGGCGGTGGTCGTCATCGCCATCGGCATCGGTGTGTTCTTCATGCTCAGGAAACAAGGCCCGCAGACCGCCGCGACGGCAACGGCAGCTCCGGCTGCTGGGGCAGTCACGGCGACCGCGCCGGTCGGTGCGGCCATTCCGGCCGATCGCGGTGCACTCCTTCTGTCGGCCTCGCCGTGGGGCGATCTGCAGAAGATCGTGAGCGCGAAGGACCACAGGGTCATCCCGCTCTCGGATGACGTCAGCTCGACTCCGGCTCGCATCGATCTTCCGCCCGGGACGTACAACGTGACCGTGGCCGGGCCGGACGGGACGCAGACGATCGAAGTGAGCATCGAAGGCGGTAAGAGAACTCCGCAACACATCGATTTCAAACACGTCGATGTCGATTCTCTGATGAATGAGATTGGTGGCAAGGAAAAGGCACAATGATCCGGGCTCGGCACTTCTCCATTGCGGTAACGGTGTTTGTCCTTGCGGCTGGAGTCGCTCTGGCGGGGTCGTGGTACGACGACTACGACGACGGGACCAACGCCGCGAAGAAAGGGAATTGGTCGGTCGTCGTTCAGAAGATGACCTTGGCGATCAACGGCAACGCCAGGGAGAACGACAAGGCCCGCACCTACGGGGCCATCTTCATCAACTATCACCCGTACTACTACCGCGGCGTCGCCTATCTGAACCTCGGCAAGTACGAACAGGCCATCGCCGACCTCGAGAAAACGAGCGGGCGCGGCGAGGACGACTTCGGCCCCATCGAGATGCTGATGCAGCGGGCCAAGACCAAACTCGCCGCCGCCACGGCACCGGCGCAGGAGCCGCCGCCCGCCGTCGCTCAGCAGCCCTCGCGTCCGGTGCCCACGCCCGTCACGCCGACCGGGCCGGCAATCGATCCGGCTCTTCGGGGCCGCGTGGCTGCTGCAATCCAGAAGGCGAACGCGAGCCTGGCTGGCGCCCGCAATCGAAAGGCCGGCAACTCGCCGCAATATGCGCAAGCCGTGCAGGCGATGACCGATGCGAATACGCGCCTGAACACGGCCAGGAGCAACGACGATCTGAACAACGCCCTCGCCACCGCGGAGAACGCAACGCTTCTCGCCGATTCAGCCGTGGCGCCGGGCATGCCGGCACCGCCGGCGGC
>JADGOA010000081.1 GCA_017883215.1 Thermoanaerobaculia bacterium
TGACGAAACCTTTACCGGCGCGCTTGCCGAACAAGCCGTTCACGACGAAACCTGCGAACGGCGCGGCGGGGATCAGCCAAAGTGCGTTGAGCATCTGCTGTTTGACCGAGTCCTGAGTCCTGAGTCCTGAGTCCTGAGTGCGGCACGCGCCACCTCAGGACTCAGGACTCAGCACTCAGGACTCGTCTGTTCTCCTCACGTCTACGTGGTTGGCGCAGGCGTGAGGAGCTTCCCCGCGTCTGCGTCGAGTGTTCGTCCCGGGCCCGGTCCTGATAGTCATCGGCGGAAGCGGGATCGAACTCCCACCGATGCTTGTCACGCTCCCGTTCTTTCTCTCCCGCCTTCAACTCCTCGCCGTCGGCGTATGTCACTCCTGAGTCCTGAGTCCTGAGTTGGCACGCTCAGGACTCAGGACTCAGCACTCAGGACTCGTCGCTACCAGTGCATCAGATTCGCTTCGTCCACGTCGATGGTCTCGCGGTGATGGAACAGCGAGATGAAGATGGCGAGCCCGACCGCTGCTTCGGCGGCGGCGATGGCCATGATGAAAAAGACAAAGATGAGCCCGTGGAGCTGATTGAATTGCCGCGCGTAGGCGAGGAACGTCAGGTTCACCGCGTTCACCATCAGCTCGATGGACATGAAAATCGTGATGCCGTTCCTGCGGGTCAGGACACCGCAGACACCGATGGAGAAGAGGATGGCACTGAGGATCAGAAACCACTGTGTCGGAATCATCGGGTCACCTCCGCGCCGGATTCGCCGTCGGGCTGCTCCATGACTTCGGTGCTGATGCTCTCGGACGTGTCGATCGAGCGGTTGCTGAGCAGCATTGCGCCGACGATGGCGGCGAGCAGAAGGATCGACACCATCTCGAACGGGAAGACATAGGCCTCGAACAGGCTGACGCCGATCTGATGAGCGTCGGCGCGGAAGGGGCTCGCCGGCGCCGTGAAAGCGGCGTACTTGAGGATGTAGTAGACGATGGTGATCAGAAACGCCGCGGCAGAGGTGTAGCCGAGGAACTTCTGGACGGGTCTGGTGTTGGCTTCCTGAACGTGCTGAAGGTTCAACAGCATGATCACGAAGAGGAACAGCACCATGATCGCGCCGGCGTAGACGATCACCTGCAGCGCGGCGAGAAACGGCGCATCGAGCAGGACGTACATCACGGCCAGCGAGAAGAACGAGACCACCAGCGAGAGCGCGCCGACCACCGCGTTGCGGTGCAGCACGACCACCAGCGCGAAAATGATCGCGATCGCGGCGAAGACGAAGAAGATCAGGTATTCGAACATGTGCTTACCGGGGCATGCCTTTTTCTCAAATCCAACCCTTGCCGATGAACAGCGCCACCAGAACGATGTTCAGTACCGCCAGCGGCAGGAACACTTTCCAGCCCAGGCGCATGAGGATGTCGTACTTGAGCCGCGGGATCGTCCAGCGCACCCACACGAAGACGAAGAGCATCACCGTCACCTTTGCCACGAAGGCCAGCGCCGACAGCACGAAACCGAGGAACGACGCCGGCTCGTTGTAGTACGGGATGTCCCATCCGCCGAGGAACAGCGTCACGATGACTGCGGCCATCGTTCCCATGGCCATGTACTCGGCCATGAAGAACAGCGCGAACTTCATCGACGAGTACTCGGTGTGGTACCCGGCCACGAGCTCGGCGTCGGCCTCTGCGAAATCGAAGGGGAGGCGGTTGGTCTCGGCAAAGCCGGAGACGGTGAAAATGATTGCGCTCAGCCACATCGCCGGCGAGAAGATGTTCCAGGCCGGGATCTTGATCGTGTCGAACAGGACGAAGTAGCCGGTCTGCATCCACACCACGTCCGTCAGGCGCAGCGAGCCCGCCGCCAGCAGCGCGCTCACCGCTGCCAGCGCCAGAGAGAGCTCGTAGGAGATCATCTGCGCCGACGCGCGGATCGCGCCGAACATCGAGTATTTGTTCGATGACGACCAGCCGGCGATGGTGACGCCGTAGACGCTCAGCGAGGCCAGCGCGAAGATCACCAGAATGCCGACGTTGAGGTCGGCCACGATCGGCTCGAAGAGGCGGCCGCCGGCGAACAGGGTGTACCCGGCGATTTGCATCTGCGGAATCACGAACGAACGTCCCCACGGCACGACGGCGATGGTCGTCAGCGCCGGGAGCAGGCCGAACGCCGGCGCCAGGGTATAGAGCCACTTGTGCGCCTGCGTCGGGATGATGTCTTCCTTGAGGAGGAACTTCAGCGCATCGGCAAGGGGCTGGATCAGTCCGAACGGACCGACGCGGTTCGGCCCCAGCCGGTCCTGAATGAGAGCGCTGCCGCGCCGCTCGACCCATACCCAGATCGGCGTGACGCTCAGAACAGCGGACAGCACGATGGCGATCTTGAGAATCGAGAGGGCGATGTCTGTTACGTCGAAAGCCATCGAGTCGGACCTCTATGCGTGCTGGTGGACGTACTCGCCGAGCGCGTCTTCGGTGGGGACGAGGTTCTGCATCGCCGGAACGCTGCTGCGCATCTCGTCGAACAGATCGAAGACGTCGATGTTCGTTTTGAACTCCGCGACCTGCGGAAAGAGCTTCGCGCCGATGCGCCGGAAGATCTCCAGATCGCCCACCGCCTGTCCCTTCGGCGGATAGGCCTGGTGGATGCGCTGCACACGGCCCTGAAGATTGGTGAACGTCCCTTCCTTTTCGGCGTGGATGGCGCCGGGGAGGAGGACGTCGGCTACGTCGCATAGCGGGTGAGTGGCGTCCCACGAGTGGACGACCAGGAATTTCGCTTTCCGGAGATTGGCGACGACGGCGGGATCCATGGCGCGATCGCTGAACATCGCGTCGGTGATGTAGAGGAGGTCGATGCCCTCGGCTCCTTCGGTGAGGAGGTCCTCGACCGACATGGCGCCCCTGGCACCGATGCCGACGCTCTGGACGCCGCGGAAGTTCGGCGCGCCCTGGGTGCCGAGGATCCATTCGGTGCGCGACTTCATCCTGATCGGGCCGATTGGGTCGACCATCACGGCGACGGTGGCCGCTTTCAGCTGGTCGGCGAAGAGCCGTTTGGCGAGGAATGCCTCTTCGTTCGTCAGGTTGGCGGAAGCGATGACGGCGATCTTCTCGCCGGTGGTGCCGCGGATGGCGGCGGCGAGGACGTCGAGGGCCTCGCTCCAGGTGGAGATGCCGAGGTAGTCGTCTTCGGTGCGCACCTTGGGAACGACCACGCGGTCGGTGTCGTAGCGCTCGTAGGAGAAGCGGCCGTAGTCGCAGAGCCAGTGGTCGTTGACGTCAGGATTGACGCGCGGCCGGTAGCGGAAGATCTGGCCGTTGCGGTGTCCGATGAACATGTTGCATCCGACGTCGCAGCCGTTGCAGATCGAATCGGTCGATTCGAGATTCCAGACGCGGGACTCGAAACGAAACTCGCGCGTGGTGAGCGCGCCGGTGGGGCAGACGTCGGCCACGTTGGCGCTCATCCAGTTGTCGAGCGGCACGCCGGGGAAGACGCCCACTTCTGTCGACGCCCCGCGCTTGAAGAACGCCAGCTCGTCGGTGCCGGTGATCTCCGCGCAGAAGCGGATGCACCGCGTGCAGTGGATGCAGCGGTTCATGTTCTGCACGATGTGCGGGCCGATGGCGGTGCGGTCCATCCCCGGATAGGTTCGCTTGGCGTCTGTGAAGCGGGAGACGACCGAGCCGTAGTTGAACGCGTAATCCTGGAGAGGGCACTCGCCGGCCTTGTCGCAGATCGGGCAGTCCAGCGGGTGATTGATGAGCAGAAACTCCATCTGCCCTTTGCGCGCCTTGTCGACCTTTTCGCTCCAGACGTTGATCTTCATTCCGTCCCGAACGGTAGTTCCGCAGCCGACCTGCAGCTTCGGCATGCCTTCGATCTCGACGAGGCACATACGGCACTGGCCGACGACGCTGAAGGAGGGGTGGTAGCAGAAATGAGGAACGTGGACATCGGCCGCTTTCGCGGCCTCGATGACGTTAATTCCTTCCTGGACTTCGACTTCGGTTCCGTCGATGGTTACTTTGGCCATAAGGAATGTCGCGGCTGCAGTGGACAGACCAGGGTAGGTCTGTCGCGTCGTTGGGGAGGTGTTCGCGTGGAAGTTTTCACGGAAGAGCCCGTGAAAAATTTCACAAGCGCGGAGCATACTGATTCAACTTCGGAGCGTCAACGCATTTGATCCGAGCGAGTAGCGAGTCGAGCGTGGCGAGTAGGGGAACGCACAAAACAGGGGGTTCATCGGCGCCAATCGTCACGGCCCGATGTGTCAAGTCGACGGTACTCCCACTCGCCACTCGCTACTCGCTGCTCGCTCTCCAGTGGTACCGTACGCGCCGATGAGAAAAGACGTCCTCGTTGCCATTGCCGCGGTCGTGGCGATCCTCGCGATCGCGTACGGGCTCTCCGCGGTCCGCCCTGCCGTCGCTCCCACCGTCGCACCGACGGCTTCGCCCGCGGCTGCTACCTCCACAGCTCCTCCAGGCGCCGACACCGTCGTCATGCGCGTCAACGGGGAGCCGGTCACGCAGCGTGAGTTCGCGTACTTCGTCTCGTCTCTGCCGGAGCAGATGCAGGGTTTCTTCAACAATCCTGCGGGCCGCCGGCAGATGGCTGAACAATACGTGCGGATGAAGGTTCTCGAGCAGGAGGCCTCACGCATGGGTGCCGACAAGGACCCCGACGTGAGCGCGCGGATGAAGTTCGGCCATACCAATCTGGCCGTCGAATACGCACTGCAGAAGATCGCCGGAAATGCCAGCGAAGCGCAACTGCGCGCCGAGTACGACAAGAACCGCGGCAAGCACACCGTCACCGACCTGCGGCACGTTTTGATCGCATATCAGGGCGGCCGGATCCCGTCGACGCACGGCGCCGCCCTTCCTCCCGATCAGGTGATGGAGCGCGCGAAAAAGATCGCCGCCCAGCTCCGTGCCGGAGCTGATTTCGCAGACGTCGCGCGCAAGGAATCGGATGACACAGGTTCGGCAAGGCAGGGCGGATTGATCGGCCCCGTCCCGCGCGGCTCGCTTCCCCCGGAGATGGAGCGGGTCGTGGAAACGCTGCAGCCGGGCCAGGTCAGCGATCCCGTCCGCAGCGAGTTCGGGATCCACATCTTCCGCGTCGACGGCAGGCACCCGCAGTCATTCGAAGAGGTGAAGGCCTCGCTCAAGCAGGAGGTCCAGCAGAGCGTTGTCAACGAGACCGTGGTCCGCCTGCAGAAGAGCGCCCGCGTCGACCTCGATCCGAAGTACTTCCCCCCCGCAGCGCCAGCGAAGGCGCCCAAGGGGTAGCGGGGCAGCCAGTTGCTCAGTTCGCCGCAACTGAGCAATCCGCCAACTGGGCAACTGAGTAACTGAGCAACTGAGCAACTGAGCAACTCCCGGAGCACACATGAATATCCTCGTCCTCGGCGCCGGCCGCATGGGCCTTGGCGCGGCATTCGATTTCGCGCAGCAGAATGACGTCGACACGGTCACCGTCGCCGACGTCGACGCCTCCAGAGCGCGCGAGGTCGCGCAGCGCGTCGGTGCGAAAGCGAAGGCGGTCACCATCGACGTGTCCGATCGCAGTGCCGTCACCGCATTGATGCGCGGCCACGCCGCTGTGCTCAGCTGCGTCGTCTACAAGCTCAACGAGCAGCTCGCGCGCTGTGCCATCGAAGCCGGCGCGAACTTCTGCGACCTCGGCGGCAACAACGACGTCGTCGCCGCCGAGCTGGCCCTCGACAGCGCCGCTCGAGAGCGCGGCGTGACCGTGGTCCCCGATTGCGGCCTCGCTCCCGGCATGGTGGCGGTGCTCGTCGCGCACGGCCTCGCCAAATTTGAGGCCGCCGAAGAGGTGAAGATCCGCGTCGGAGGGCTGCCGCAGGATCCGCAGCCGCCGCTCGACTATCAGCTCGTCTTCTCCGTCGAAGGGCTGATCAACGAGTACATCGAGCGGGCGCGCGTCCTTCGCGACGGCGACATCGTGGAGGTCGACTCCATGACCGAGATCGAGACGCTCGAGTTTCCCGCACCGTTCGGCCGCATGGAAGCGTTCCAGACTTCCGGTGGCACCTCGACGCTCCCCGACACCTATCGCGGCCGTCTCGGCAACCTCGATTACAAGACCATCCGCTACCCCGGCCACTGCGAGAAATTCAAGACCATGATCGACCTCGGTCTCTGCAGCAGTACCGCGGTCCCCGTGGACGGCGGCAGCGTCGTTCCGCGGCGCCTCTTTGGCGAGCTGCTCCTGCGCAACCTGCCGAAGGAGGGAGCGGACGTCGTTCTGGTCCGCGTCGAGTTCGCCGGCAAGGGCAAACGGCTCCGCTACGACATCGTCGACCGTTACGACCAGACCACCGGCCTGAGCGCCATGATGCGGACAACGGCGTTCCCCGCCGCCATCGTGGCTTTGATGATGGCCCGAGGCCAGATCGAGAAGAAAGGCGCCCATCCGCAGGAGCGCTGCGTCCCGACCGACCTGTTCATGTCCGAACTGGCGAAGCGGAGAATCGACGTCGCGGAAACGTGGTTTTGAGGTGATCACTGATCACTTACGAGGCACCGATGAACCTCCTCCTCCGCTGGATCCTCAACACGCTCGCGCTCTTCATCGTCGTCACGATCGTTCCGCACTTCCATTACCGTTCCATCGTCACGCTCGCCGTCGCCGCGGCGGTTCTCGGTCTGCTGAACGCGATCGTGAAGCCGATCCTCTTCTGGCTGACCCTGCCGGTCACGATCGTCACAGTGGGGCTGTTCCTGATCGTCTTGAACGGTCTGATGCTCGAGATCACCTCGTTCTTCACGCCCGGATTCAGCATCGACAGCTTCGGATGGGCGATGGTGGGCTCGATCGTCCTCGCCGTGGTCTCGCTGGTGACGAACCGGATCGGAGAGCGCGGCAGTCGCGAGTAGACGCCGTTTCGATCGTTCGTTACACTGCGGCCGAGTTCGCTCTTCCGAAGCTCTTCGCTTTCAGCTGTTTGCTCAAAGCTCCTGGAAACCAGGACGCGGAGCCCCGAGAGCCCGGAGCTGACAGCCAGGAGACACGAGGCACTGCAGTCGGGATAGAGTTAGCAAGTGAACATCATCAAGAACCGCGTCAACGACGTGACCGTCCTCGACATCCAGGGAGTGATCAAGCTCGGCGAGAGCGCCCGGGAGTTCTCGAGCTATCTCGAGCAGGTGCTCAACGAAGAGACCGGTCCGGTCATGATCAACTTCGAGGCCATCAACTACATGGACTCGACCGGCCTGGGCGAGCTGATCGGCTATCTCCAGAAATTCGAAGACCGGCAGAGAAAGATGGCGCTGGTCAAGCCCTCCCATCGCATTCTGGCGCTTTTGAAGATCACCAAGCTCGACACGGTCTTCAAGATCTTCGAGACGCGTGAGAGCGCGCTGGAGTACCTGAACGAGCCGTAACGTCAAAACGTGTAGCGTCAGCGTATAGGCCCGCCCTACCCGCTACGCGCTACCTGCTACACGCTCCGTGTGCGCTCCGCAGTTGTCACCCGCCGGGTTTGCCATTAGCATGTGCCGCCGTCTATGACCCACAGTTTTGTTCCCATCCTCCTGATGCTGACCGCCGCGATCGCGATGGCCGGCGTCATCCTCGGTCTGAACTGGATCGTGGGACGCCATCAGCGCAATTCGGCGAAACTCGCCCCGTACGAGAGCGGTGTTCCGCTGCTCGACCGCAACCGCAAGCGCATCAACGTCCGCTTCTACCAGATCGCGATGCTCTTCATCCTGTTCGACATCGAAGCGACGTTCCTCTACCCGTGGGCCGTCATCTATCGCGACTTCGCGCGCGGTCCGAGCGCCATGTTCCTGTTCAGCGAGATGCTCCTATTCATCCTGCTGCTCGGCGTCGGCTACGTCTACGTCTGGAAGAAAAAAGCGTTCGATTGGAAATGAAACAAGTCCTGAGTGCTGAGTCCTGAGTCCTGTGCGCAGGACCCGCAACTCAGGACTCAGGACTCAGGACTTAAGAATGGCTGAACTCCACCCCGACAACCCGTACGCGAAGGACCGCTTCGCCGATCCCTCCAAAGCAGTCGAGTTTCCTCCCGAAGCGAGGAAGCGCTTCGAGCACATCCTGACCCGCTATCCGAGCAAGGAAGCGGCACTGCTGCCGACACTCCATCTGGCACAGGAAACGTGGGGCTGGATCTCGCCCGAGACCGTCCACTACGTCAGCGAGCTCCTCGACCTGTCGCCCGCCAACGTCTTCGGTGTCGTGTCGTTCTACAACATGTACAACCAGAAGCCGGTGGGGAAGTACCACCTGCAGGTGTGCACGAACCTGAGCTGCATGATCAACAGGGCCTATGACATCTACGAAGGCCTCTGCGAGAAGCTGCACGTCAAGCCGGGCGGAACGACTCCGGACGGTCTCTACACGGTCACCGAGGTGGAATGCCTCGGCTCCTGCGGCACCGCCCCCGTCGTGCAGATCAACAACGACTACCACGAGAACATGAGCGTCGAGGAGATGGACGCTCTTCTGCCGAAACTGAAATAGGGCCGAGGGCTGAGGGCCGAGGGAAGACCTCGAGCCCCTCGGCCCTCAGTCCTCGGCTCTCGGCCCTTAGCCTATGGAACCAATCAAAGTCCTCACCGCGAACATCGACAAGCCGAACTCCACGGCGATCGACACCTACCTGCAGTCGGGTGGGTACGAGCGCGCGCGCAAAGCTCTCACCACGATGACGCCCGACGCCATCATCCAGCTGGTGAAGGATTCGGAGCTCCGCGGTCGCGGCGGCGCCGGTTTCCCGACGGGCAGCAAATGGGGATTCGTTCCGAAAAACGCCCCCCGGCCGACCTACCTCCTCTGCAACGCGGACGAGTCCGAGCCGGGCACGTTCAAGGACCGGGTCATCATCGAGAAGGATCCGCATCTGCTGATCGAGTCGATGATCATCACCGGCTTCGCCATCGGATCGAACCCGATGTCCTACATCTACATCCGCGGCGAGTTCCATTACGGCGCGACCGTGCTGGAGAAAGCGCTGGCCGAAGCGCGGGCGAAGGGATTCCTCGGCAAGGGCGTGTTCGGGACGAGCTTCGACTTCGACATCACCGTGGCCCGGGGCGCCGGCGCCTACATCTGCGGTGAGGAGACGGGCCTGATCGAGTCGATCGAGGGGCACCGCGGCCAGCCTCGCGTGAAGCCTCCCTTCCCGGCCATCATCGGCGCGTTCGGCGGGCCGACGGTCGTGCAGAACGTGGAGACGCTGGCCTGCGTGCCGCTCATCGTCGAGAACGGCGCGGAGTGGTTCAAGTCGTTCGGATCGCCCAAGAACACCGGGCCGAAGCTCTATTGCATCTCCGGCGCGATCAACAAGCCGGGGGTGTACGAGTTCCCGCTCGGCGTGAATCTCAAGGAGCTCATCTACGAGCACTGCGGCGGCATTCCGGGCGGCCGCAAGCTCAAGGCGGTCATCCCCGGCGGCGCCTCGGCACCCATGCTGCTGCCGCACGAGATCGACCTGCCGCTGAACTTCGACGCCGTGATGAAGGCGGGCTCGATGCTCGGCTCGGCCGCCATCATCGTCATCGACGACTCGATGTGCATCGTCGACGCGGTGTGGCGCCTGGCGAAGTTCTTCGCTCACGAGTCGTGCGGCCAGTGCACGCCGTGCCGCGAGGGGACGAACTGGATCGAGACGGTGCTCGACCGCATCGAGCGCGGCGGCGGTGTCCCCGAGGACATTCCCCTGCTCATGGACATGCCGGAGAACATCACCGGCCGTTCGCTCTGCGCGTTAGGCGATGCCGCCTGCGGCCCGGTGCTCTCGTCGATCCATAAGTTCACCGACGAGTTCCGCTACCACATCGAGCACAAGAGCTGTCTGCCGGAGACGAAGCGCTATCGGCGTCTCGATTTCGCCAGCGGCCACTGAGCGCGAGTGGCGTGTCATTCTCGAAGCTTCACCCGCCGGGCGACTGCGCGCGCACCCCGCGGAAGTAAGCGCTGCGCGCCTCGTCGACGACTCTGCCAAGCTTGACGTTCTCGGGCTGGGCCGCGCGCAACTTCTCACCCGCCAGGATCGCTGCCAACAGCTCAGGGGCGGCGGAGGCTCGCCCGTTACGCGCGAGCAGAAGTCCGATCCTCGCCTTTTCGACGACGAAATCCGACCGCGCCTCGCTGCGCCGCGGATCGGCATCGATCAGCGACTGCGTGGCGGCGAGGGCCTCGCGGTAGCTCTTCAGCGCGCTTTCCGTATGCCCGGCCGAGGCAAGGGCATCGCCGAGATCGATCCGCGTGATGGCCAGGTTCCGGCGTTCTCCGATGTCTGCCGGATCCTCGGCGGAGAGCGTAGTGATCACGGCGACGGCTTCGAGGAGCGCGGCAATGGCCTCGGCCGGATGGGCTTGCGTGAAGATCTGGCCGAGGCGGCGGTGCGTTGCCCAGGACAGCCGCCGGTAGACGGGATTGTGCCTGTCGGTGGCCAGCAACGCCTCCGAGGAAGCCAGGGCCTTCCGAATGTGGGTCTCCGCTTCGCGTTGATAGCCGAGGTTGAAGCAGTCGAAGGCGACGTGCGACTCATCGATGACGATGCTCTCGCCGATGACGGCGTCGTTCGGCCGCGCCGCTGCGAGGCGGTTGACGAGCTCGAGAGCTCGCGCCTCCGCATCGAGCGCGGACTTGTAGTCGCCCATCTCCGCGTACACGATTCCGAGAGAGCCATAGGCGGTGTCGAGCATCTGGGCGACATGTCTCTTGCGGTGGTCCACCGCGGCCGAGCTCTCCTCGACGGCGATGGCGTTTCTGGTGAACCGCAGCGACTCGGCGAACTTGCCCTCGATCTTGAGAGCGTCACCGACGCTGAGCAGCGTCGTGGCGAGACCGTCGCGGTAGTTGATGTTTGCCGGCTCCTCGGCGACGAGGATGCTGTACATCGCCGCGGCGCGGCGATGCATGGCCAGCGACGTCGCGGTGTCGAAAGTGAGGTCGGCCAGCCGGTCGTATGCGGTGGCCAGATCGGCACGCACGGCGCGGTCGTCGCCGGCCTCGAGCTGGAGTTGGCCGAGGTATTCGTAGGCTCGGTGCACCAGGAGCTGGCGAGCCGCGAGCGATCCGGGCAGCCGCTGCATGGAGTCGTGCATCTCGAAAAGGAGCGAGTTGGCCATCCGCCGCACGGCGTCGAAACGATGCTGCGCCAGCTCACCCTGTCTGCGCGCAATACGGGCCTGTTCGGTCGTGGCGATGATGCCGGCGACGAGCGTGCTGACGATGACCACCGCGGCTGCGACCGCCGTCTTGTTGCGGCGAACGAACTTACCGGCGCGGTAGGAGAAGCTGTCGCGGCGCGCCGTCACCGGGAGCCCGTCCAGATAGCGGCCGATGTCGTCGGCGAAGTGCTGTACGGACTGATAGCGGCGCGCAGGATCTTCCTGCATGGCCTGCCGAACGATCGTGCTCAGGTCCGAGTCGAGGCCCGGCTGTGTGCCGCGGTTCAACGGGTACGGTCGCGGTTGCCAGCGAGCCGCACGCTTTCCCGTCAGGATCTCGCAGAGTACGACC
>JADGOA010000421.1 GCA_017883215.1 Thermoanaerobaculia bacterium
AAAAGTAGAGGACGCTTGTGATCGTGCCGAGATAGAGAAAGCTTCGCTTGCGCTCGATCAAAGGCTGGTTTCTCACTCTTTCGCATTGTGTCAAAGGAGGTTGTCTGTGCGAAGAGCAACGTGCTCGGCAGACCGCGGACCCGGGACCGCAGACCGCGGACCGCGGACCGCGGACCGCGGTCGTAGCCTCGGGGCGCCAAGCCTGTCATCCCGAGCTGCCGAAGCCGCGGAGCGGCGAAGGACAGCGAGGGACCCCCCGCACTCCCGGGGTGGCGGGGGATTCCTCGCCGCGCTTCACCCCTCCGGGGTTCCGCCGGCTCGGAATGACAGTGTCACTTCCACTCCAGCGGCGCCCGCGCCGTTCGCCCGCTCGGAATGACACGATCCGTCTGCCGTCTGCGGTCTGCGGTCTGCGGTCTGCCGTCCGCGGTTCGCGGTCTACTGGATGGACGACACCACCGTCACCGGAAACCGCATCTGACCTACCGGCGTGTTGTAGTAGGCGTTGCCGCGGATCTCGTACTGCGCGCGGCGGCCCTGCACCACGTCGGCGACTTCGCGAAAGATCGACTTGATCTCGTTGTAGCCGACGTGCGCGGTCAGATGAATGTCGCCGATGCCGCGGGCGGGGATCTTCACGCCCTGATTCGAGATGCTGTTCAGCAGGTGGTTGTTGTTGACGAACAGGTCGAAGTCCAATCGGTCGAGCCGCAGGCTGACGGGATTGGGGTTGTCGACCCCCACCGTCAGGTCGAAATCCATCGAGGGAGGGATCGCGAGCTGGACGCGCGGCGTGACCTCGCGCAGCGAGTAGCGCGGGTTGATGATGTCGAGGTTCGCGAGCGAGCTGCATCCCGCGGCCGAGATCGCAACGATCCCGACGACGATGCAGAGCCCTGCGAGAAGCCATGCGAGGGTGAAGGGTCGTTTCATGAGCGAACGGGAGTGCAAAGAGAAAACCAGTCCTGAGAGGCGGCATGGGGCATGAAACATGCTCGCCGGAAGGCGTGACCGAGGCGCCACAGCCGGGCACGGCCTCTATGTTATGGTGTGCCGGTTGCACAAGTCCCCAGGTGAAATGCATTTCGTATCGGGAGCCGCGTGCGGACTACTGCGATCATTGCCGCCTACAACGAAGAGAACACGCTCGCCGAAGTTCTGAGCGCTCTCACCCATAGTCCCCTGATCGACGAGATCATCGTCGTCAGCGACGGCTCAACTGACCGAACGGTCGAGATCGCCAGATCGTTCGACGTCAAGACGATCGCCCTGCGCGAGAACTGCGGCAAGGGCTACGCGATGCGCGTCGGCGTCGACAACGCCTCCAACGACGTCCTCTTCTTCGTCGACGGCGACATGTACAACGTCAGCGACGCCCACATCGAGGCGCTCGTCCTCCCCGTGCTGCGGAACGAGTGCGACATGAACATCGGCGTCCGCAACCGCGGCGAGCTGCTCAACTTCTTCCACCTGAAGATGCAGTGCGGGCCGGTGCTCTCCGGCATCCGCGTCATGCGCCGCGGGGTGTTCGAGATCGTTCCGCCGCAGTACCAGGCGCGTTACAAGATCGAGGCGGCCCTGAACTGCTTCTGCTCGCGCTCGGGCTACCGCCAGCGGCACACCGTGATCCACAACCTCAACCACGTCATCAAAGAGTCGAAGCGCGGCCTGCTCGATGGACTGACCAGCCGCGGCGACATGATGCGCGAGGTTTTCCTGGTCCTCCTCGACCTGCACGTCTTCGAGACCTGGCGCACCACGCCGGCGGTCGAGGAGCCGGTCGCCGAGTACGATCTGTTCGAGTGAAACGGTCGACCCGAGAGCTTGTGCGGATATCGAATACTCCGACCACCCCGTCACTCCAGCTCGCCTGGTGGTCACGACTCTCATCGCTCGCGCTGGCGTTGCTGATTCTCTCCACCTCCTGCTCGCTCTCCACCGCCTGCGCGCCCGCATCGAAGTTCATCGAGCGCCGCGTCGTGGTCGAGGGGCGGACGGTTCGCTACCGGGTCTGGCTGCCACCTCATTACACGAAGCTTCGCCGCTGGCCGGTGATCCTCTTCCTCCACGGCAGCGGCGAGCGCGGCGACGACAACCTCCGCCAGCTCACCACCGGCCTTCCCGCACTCCTGGCGCGCGAGCCGAAGCGCTATCCGGCCATCGTCGTCGTCCCGCAGTGCCAGCTCGGCCGCGAGTGGTACGGCGAGATGGAGACGCAGGCGCTGGCCGCGCTCGACGCCTCCGTCCACGAGTTCCGCGGCGACCGCCGCCGCGTCTATCTGACCGGAATCTCCATGGGAGGGGCGGGCGTGTGGTACTTCGCCCGCCATCCGAAGCGCTGGGCCGCCATCGTTCCGGTGTCCGGCGAAGTGGTGCGTGAGGTCGACGACCCCTGGCCGCTCGATCCGCCGCCCGACATCTCCACACTGCTCCACGCCCCCGACCCCTTCGCCGCCCTCGCACACGCCATCGGCAAGTTGCCGGTGTGGGCGTTTCACGGATCGGACGATCCGGTCATCCCCGTCGACCAGTCGCGCATGATGGTCAATGCGCTGAAGAACGCGGGCGGCAACGTCCGCTACACCGAATACCCGGGAGTCGGCCACGACTCATGGGACCGCGCATACGACGACCCCTCCCTGCCGCTCTGGCTGCTGGCGCAGAGAAGATAGGCCCTACTCGGGCGCCACGGCTCGGTGCTCGCCGCTCGCCACTCGATGCTTTTTGATCTGAGCGACGCGGCGGTAAGCCTCGATCAGCAGGAAGGCGTACGTTTCGACGATCGCATCGCTGTCCGCGTGCGGATTGCTCGGGCAGCTCTTCAGATGGCGGAGAACCTCCGCGCGAAGGCTCTCTTCGTCATCGGTGTTGATCGTGCCGAGCGAGTGCCGGCAGAAGCCGCATGTGAGTTCGTCGGTCATGGGCAGTCGTTCGGGAACGACCGGGGAAGTTTAGCGACTGGTCCCTGGCGCCGCGTCCACCGTTTGCGTGAACCAAGCTCTTCTCTTTGCCACTCTTTCCGGCAATTCCGGTGAGTGT